>JAZSFY010000157.1:0-8982 GCA_045532415.1 Eubacteriales bacterium
TATTTGATTTGTTCCGAAACGACGGCAAAAAACGAAGGAATACGTCTGTATTTCAAGGCTTTTTGACTAAGTTACGGGGCAAAACAATAGCGCAAAACCGTTTTCTCACTATGGTGCATCGCCCAATGAGCGCATTCGATTTGAACAAGGTCAAGCGCGGGCGCTAAAAAAATTAAACTTTCAATTTTCTCTTAGCGAACAAATAGCATTTGTCGTACATTTCTCTGTATCTGGGGTTCTTGGACTTCCAGCCGTTTGTAATGTTACCGCCGGGAGCAGAGCCGTGATAATACATCTTGGATGTATGCATATATCCTGTTTCTGCGCCAACCTCAAGATATTCGATAAACTTTTCGATGTGCTGAGGATTGTCGATGTTGCCGTTTTCGTCCTCTGCAATCTGCCAAACCTCAAGCTCGACACACATACCCATTCTCTTTGCTTCCTTGGCTGTGTCATAAAGCCTCTGCTTGGGAATCCAATCCTCAAACATATAGTTAGGCTGCATACAAGCAATATCAAATCCATATCTCTGCCAATTCTCATAACCGAGAGCGCAGTAATAGGGAATCCAGAAGCATTTGTATCCCTTGGACTGAACATATTGGCAGGTGTATTGGATAATTTCTTCTTCGTATTTGTCTGTGGGGTTCAATGCCTCCTCAAACCAATAGAAGCCCTTAAGCTCGGTGTTGCTATAATTGCCTGCGGTGTAACGCTCAATCATAGTATCAACCATCCAACGGATAGCCTTCTTTCTGCTTTCGGGGTTGTCGAAAACAAGATGCTCGCCGTTTACATAACCGAAATCCTCAAACCCTGTGAAGGTGTAAAGGATAGTAAAGAACACCTTAACCTTGTAATCAGGCATGCCCAACGCCTCGCCAACCTTCTTCGCGGTCTTGTTGAGAGCGTCGATGTTCTTGTTGGGAGTGAACACGCTGTTTATATAATCCTGCCAGCCTTCTGCATGCTGACCTCTGGGAGTAAAGTCAAAGGAAACATCGGGAAGGTAAAGCTGACCGTCCATAAATGTGTCGAGAATTTCTCCTTCGGGAGAGAGATAGGCAACTAAGGGGAGATAATCCTCCTCGGTCTGCAATCCCAAATCCTCGTCAACGGGGCGGTAATTGTAGGAAAGGTTGATGTTGTGGGCGCCCATAACATCCTCGGGAGGAAATTCGTTAACCTCGTCAGGCTCGGGGAATGTGTTCCAAATCGCCTTGTTGTCCGCAACGGGGATTCTTACATTTTCGGTGTCGGTACAGCCGTAAAGCTCGATTTCGTCAATGAAAACATGGTGAACCGCATCGATAACAAACTGAACATAAACCGCCTGAACCGATTGAAATTCTCCTCTGAGAGGGATAATTCTAAGGTCGCGGATAGAGCGTGTATCGTTGTTTTCGTAAACTGTTTCGAAATTCTCACCGTCAACCGAAACGCGCAATTTAATATATCTGGGTGTGCGAACCGCAACAGCGTCATCTCTTGTTGTGTTAATCAAAAATCCCTTAACCGCGCAAGCATAGGGAAGCTTGAAGGTGATAATTCTGCCGCCGCCTCCATGAATGTGGAACCATGCAGGGTTGGGGAAATTATATTCGGGAGAAAATTCGCCGTCGGTTAAAAGAGTTGAATCTGTGTCGAAATTCATGCCGGCGCGCTCGCCCTTGTTTGCGAAAAATTCCTTTTCCTCGATTGCATGGATAGGAAGCCCCAAAAGAAGGTTCTTTTCCTCCTTGGAGGGGTTTTCGCAGTAATTAGGAGTAATTTTTTCAATAGGTTTGTTTGTGTAATACATAGTCAGATACCTTTACTGTTAATCAGCATTTACCAATTTAGCTCTGTAAACTCTGCAATCGTGAGGATCCATATATTCTGTGCGGAAAACATCCTTAAATACGCCCAAATCCTTGTGGTTAAGCACATCTCTTATTTCGAGAGCCATGCCCGATGCACGTCCGATGCCAAGGCTGTCGAAGCTTATGAACGGGTCGGCGCCTTGGTCGTTAAGATTGAAAATACCGATAGCAATATCTCCGCCCTCAAGGTATTTCGCCCAAACCTTAACATCGCCGATTTTCCAATGGTGACCGCAATTAAAGGGCTGACGGTATGCGCCGTCTTGGTTTATTGCAATCATTTCCTTGTTAAGAAGAATCTCCTTGGTTGCATCGCTCATGTGGCGGATATCGCATCCAATCATCAAGGGCGAGCCGAGGAACGCCCAAAGAGCAAAATGTGTGCGGTATTCTATATCGGTACAGCCTGCAACACCAACATTACCTCTGCCGTTCATGCCTACAACAAGCATATCCATGTCGTTAAAGCAGCCCTGACCGTTTGTTGAGAAATAATCGGTCTGCTTCATTGCAAGGTTATAAATTGATTGCCAATTGTCAACAATATCACCTGTTGAACGCCAAAGATGAGCCCCTGTTTCCTTTATCCAAAGGTTGGTTTCGTCTGCGCCCCAGCTGCAGGCAGAAAAGCAAATATCCCTTCCGCAGTTTGCCAAGGCGATGCCCATTTTTCTGTAAAGGAGAGGGCCGTTGTGGCAATCGGGCTTAAAGCAATAGTCGTATTTAAGATAGTCAACGCCCCATTGGGCAAAGGTTTCGGCATCGATAAATTCATAATCAAATGAGCCGGGATAGCCTGCACAGGTGAGAACACCTGCACAGGAATATATACCGAATTTCAAGCCCTTTGAATGAACATAATCAGCCACAGCCTTCATGCCGTTGGGGAATTTTGTTTTGTCGGGGACAAGTCTGCCGTTGTTATCTCTCTGCTTTTCCGACCAGCAATCGTCAATAACCAAATATTCATAGCCTGCATCAAGCAAACCGCTTTCCACCATTGTGTCGGCAGTTTCCTTAATAAGCTGCTCGTCAATATTTGTTCCGAAGGTGTTCCAGGAGTTCCAGCCCATAGGCGGCTTTCTGACAATCATAACAAACAAGTCCTTTCCGCATATTTATAAAATTTTTAGTCAGCCTTCAATTGATTCTTAGAATAGAGATAGCACATATCATAAAGCTCTCTGTATCTGGGATTCTTGGATTTCCAGCCGTTTGTGATACATTCGCTTATCTGGCTGCCGTGGTAATAAATCTTAATAGAATTCATATAACCTGTTTCGGCGCCGACCTTGAAATAGTTTATAAGTCTTTCGATGTTATCGGGGTGGTCGATGTTGCCGTTTTCGTCTTCCTTAACCTTCCAGATTTCAAGCTCTACGCACATACCAACTCTCTTTGCTTCGGCAGCGGTATCGTAAAGACGTTGAGGTGTAAGACCGGGGAACACATCGTCAAATGCATAGTTAGGCTGCATACAAGCAACGTCAAAGCCGTAATCCTTCCAGTTTTCGCATCCCTGTGCCTTGTAATAGGGAACCCAGAAGCATTTATAACCCAAGGAATGAACATAATCGCAGGCCCATCTTATCATGTCCTCTTCATGCTTGTCCCAAGGATTCAAAGCCTCCTCGAACCAATAGAAGCCCTTAATTTCTGTGTTGGAATAATTGCCCTCGTTGTGACGTCTGATATAAGTATCAATAAGCCACTTAACGCCCTTTTGTCTGCTTTCCATGTCCTCAAAGGCGATTGTTTCTCCGCCCAATTCACCGAAAACATCAGGGTCTGTGAAGGTGTAAAGGATTGTATAATAAACGCCAACCTTGTAATCGGGCTTGTTCAATGCAGTCTTAACCTTTCCTACTGCGCTGTTGAGAGCATCCAAATTTCTTTCGGGAATGAAAATGCTGTCCATATAAGCCTTCCAGCCCTCCGCGCATTTTGCTCCCTTGGGGTGGAAATCGAAGGAAACATCGGGAAGGAAAAGAACGCCGTCCATAAGAGTGTCCTTAATGTTGCCGTCCTTGTCAAGATATGCAACCTGAGGGAGAAGCTCCTCCTCCTTCTTAATGCAGATATCTGTGTCGGGGTTAGCGAAGTTATAAACAAGGGAGATGTTTTCGCAGCCCAAAGCTTTTGCATCGGGATATTTATGATATTCCTTGGGCGCCTTAAATTCTTCCCAAAGAGGAATATCGTTTGCAACAGGATCGGCAGCATCGGTTACATCGGTACAGCCGTAAACCTCGATTTCATCTACAAAAACGTGCTGAACGACTTCGATGATAATCTGAACATACAAAGCCTTAACAGCCTTAAATCCACCGCCCAGCTTGTGAATCTTAAAGTCCTTTGCGGTTCTGGAATCGGTATCGTTGTAAACCGTTTCAAAATTCTCACCGTCAACCGAAACACGAACCTTTAAATATCTGGGGGTGCGGATGCCCATGCCGTCTTTTCTCAATGCGCTTACGCAAAAACCGTCAACAGCGCAGATATAGGGAAGCTTGAAGGTGATGATTCTGCCGCCGCCGCGGTTCATGTGGAACCATTCAGCATTGCCGAATTCACGGTCGGGGCTATATTTACCGTCGGTAAGGAGAGTTGAATCTGTGTCAAAATTTCTGCTTGCCAATTCACTGGGATTGTTGAAAAATTCCTTTTCCTCGATTGCATGGATAGGAAGCCCCAACAAAAGATTTTTTCTTTCTTTGGAAGGATTTTCGCAATAAACAGGGGATGTCTTTTCGATAGGTTTGGTTGTGTAATACTTTAGCCGTTCATCCTTTTTAATATATGTGTAATTTTTTTAATACAGAGTAGATTTTTCTGCCGTAGGGTATCATCATAATGTCTTCTTCGGAAAGCACCCTTAAAAGAATGATGCCTATACCGTAAACCAAAACGCCCACGCAGATTGAAGTAATTGTGCTGACAGTGTTGCCGAGATAGCCGACCGCCAATTTATAAAAGCCCCAAACAGATATACCCATAATAATTGTTGCGATTGCAGGCTTTAAAATGTTTTTCCCTAATGAAAACCTTAATTTCAAATGCCTTTTCAAAACAGTAAAGCAGATTATAAAAACAATAACATGGCAAACAACCGAGCCGATTGATGCCCCTGCAATATTAATATCTCTGTTGCTGACCAAAACAATGTTCAAAACGGTTTTCACCGAAACACCTATTGCAAGGGAAATAACAGGAACCTTGGCAAGGTTCAAGCCGTATAAACCGCCGTTTATTGTTTGGTTCAGGGCAATAAATATCATTGCCACCGAGGCAATCTGCATAATCAATGCGCCGTCGGATGCTGTGGGGTAAATCATCTTCAAAATAGGCTCAGCCAAAACGCCGAATCCCATAGCGCAAGGGAAGATTATAAGAATCGAGGTGAAAATCGAAAAGGAAAGCCTTTTTGATGCAACATCAAGCTCCTTTTTAGCAATAGATTCTGCTGTTGCAGGAACCAAAGCTGTAGAGAAGGCAAGATTGATTGCCAATGGGAAGGAGGTTAATGTGTCCACCTTAGAGAGAATCCCCGATTTGGACATAGCCAATTCCTCCAAGGCTTCCTTTGCCAAGCCCGAATCACGGTAGGCGATTTGGATACAATTGCTAACGGTGGTTGTATCAATAACCGAGCTTATAACCGAAACAATAGAGCTTAATGTAATGGGAATCGAAATTGCAAGAATGGTTTTCAGCAATTCCTTTCCTGTTTTGTCCTTTTCGGGAGAAACCTGACCCTCCTCGGGACGTATGCGGTTTTGCTTGTAATAAGCGATAAGATAAACAAATGTAATAACAATAGCAAGGGTTGTTGAAAGATTGCCTGCTGTTGCCATAATATAGGCATCCCTGCCGATGCAGGCATAAACAAAGGTTATGGAAAGAACACAATTCAAAAACTGCTCAAGGGTTTGGGAAACACTTGTAGGCTTCATGTTTTGCTGTCCTGCAAAATATCCTCTTAAAACAGCCGAAACCGAAACAAAAACAATTGCAGGCGCCAAAACCCTCATAACATAAGCTGTGTCGGGTACATTCAAAACCTTGGTTGCAATAATATCTGCACCGAAAAACAAAGCAAAGGAGAAAACCAAGCCAAGAGAAGCAAAAAATGTCATTGCAACCTTGAAAATACGGTGAGCCCCTGCCTTGTCACCTAAAGCAAGCCTTTCGGAAACAAGCTTTGAAATAACGCTTGGAATACCGATAGAGGAAAGGGTTAGCAAAAGGGCATAAATCTGATATCCTGCCGAATAATATCCGACACCGACATCCCCAAAGCCCTCCATATTGGTAATGACAAGCTTATAAACCAGCCCAAGTATTTTAATCAAAACCTGAGAGCAGATAAGCATCACTACATTTTTCATAAAGGATGCGCCCCTTTGGCGAACCTTCTTTTCAGCCTGACTCAATTTATTTTTCCTCTGCCTTTTTAGTGAAATCAAATCTCGGCATCATGCCGATTTTATCGGGTGTGTGAACCGGTAATTGATAAATGTCATGACCGGGAAATTCGTTTGCCTCAACAAACAAGGGGCCGTTAGGCGTAAACGCCACGTCCCAGCCTACATAACCCATTTCGGGTATCTCTGTTGAAGCCCTTTTGCAAAGCTCCAACGCCTCCTCCCAATAGGGGAATTTAAAGCCCTTAATGGGAACCCCCGTGAGAGGGTGGCTTTCATAAACATTTTTTGCCTTGTCAATAGCAAGCTGAGCCACAACGCCTGTTTCAATATCAACGGGGGCTGTCATGCCTCCGCTGTTAAAGTTGTCAACAAATTTTCCGTTGCCGATTCTGAAATATGCGGCAATTATGTGAGGAACCAATTTAAGGCTTTTTCTTTCCTCGGCAGGTGTTTCCAAAACAGAATTGCCCTTGTCATCTGTAACAACAGTAACGATTCTGACGGTGTTAATAGAATGAGGGTGAACCTCGTTAACATGGGGATGCTGGATAATCAATTCCTCAAGCTCGAAATTATTTCCCTCGGCAGTTAAATGAGCATAAATATCCTCAAGAGAAGCGAAATCCTCTCTTTTAATCTTCTCTATACCCTTGCCGCAGCCTCCGTCAATAGGCTTCGCCATGAAAATCTCGTGTCTGCCGAGAAATTCCATTATTTTTTCCTTGGGGCTGCCGTTGACCTTAATCCAATCACGCTTGATATAATCGTTAAATCTTTCGTTAAATTCATCCTTGTTCATAAAGAAATGAAGAAAGCTTTTGTCGCAGTATTTAATAACAAAGGCATTATTTCTGCCTCTTGTTAAATATGTGTCCCTTTGCTCGTCTGTCAGGTTATACATTTCAAAAAGGTCATAATCCATATAACCTGCGCCGTAACGCCGAGCGCATTTCTGCATATCCATAAAAATCGAAAGTCTGGACATTTTGGTTTTGCCGTGAATCGAATTGATCTTTTCGCCCATAGCCTTCCAATTAAGATGCTTTAATCTTTTGAAAATATATAAAATATTACCCATTTGCTTTTCCTTTATCATTCGGATTTTTGGCAAAAAGTGAACAGCCCGAATTTCTCCAATATTCAATTTTTTCTCTTAATAGGGCTTCGCTAACCGAAAATTTAATGGCAAGACAGGGAATACAATAAAATTCCTCTGCCCCTCTGCTTATTAATTTTCTTGTTGCCCCCATGTCGTCTACCTTAAGGGCAGAACCGCATTTTTTACAGTTCACTTTAACCATTCCAAAAAATTACAATTTTACTTATACATTGTACCATAACCCTTTTCCCGATTCAAGTGTTTTCGCCTAAAATACAAAAAACTATTGCAAAAACCCCTTCGGCTTATTATAATGTATTTGTATATTTGTGTCCGAAAGGAATTTGAAAATAATGTCGAATAATAAAAGCAAAAAGAACACAAAGGCAAAGGTAATCGGCGGTATAATCCTTGCGGTTGCCCTTGTGGGGCTTATATTGTTCCTTGCTCTCAGGGACGAAAAGCCTCAAACCAAAACAGCCGAATTTTACGCCTCTATTGATGTAAATAATTTCTGGTACGATGCTCAGGTAATCGAAAGCAAGGAAAAATATTCCTATGCTCAGGCGGTTAAAAACGGCGTTGTTACTACAATCGAGGACAGAGAAGGTACAGAAAAAGACGGTTATCAAATATTCTATAAAAATTATATCCATAAGCTCCACCTTGATACAAAGGTTTATGATACCGAAGCAACCTCCAAGGGCGATAATCCTCTTGGAATCAGGCTTTTGTTTGCCGCTTATGATTATAAATCCTTTAATGACCCTAAATCCACAGGCGACGAGCTTTTGGAGGGTAAATATTATTATTGCGAAACCTTTGAAGCGGTTGACTCTAAGGGCAAGGCTATCGGAGAAAATAAATATTATTTTGAAAACGACCGATTAAAGGCAATCGTCTGGACCGAAAGTGATAAAATCACCCAGATTATGTACATTAATGACTATGCGGAATCGGCGCCCTATGATATCTATTTTGCCCCTCCTGCCGATTTTACCGCAGGTCAGTATACCCAAACCGATGAATTTGATTATTCCGACCTTTACGATGACGAGGGAATGATGGATGGAAACTAATATCCCCGAGAATAAAAGCTTTTTCCAAAAGAATATCAAGGAAATCTCGGCTTTTGCCATAAGCGTTATTGTTTCTCTTTTGGGCTTCCTTCTCCTTCCCGATAAAATTTTTGTAAGCCTTCTTTCAAATGCTCCCGTGCCCGAAACCTCAAGGAACCTTTTTCTTGTGGGAATGACTTTTATAGTCGGTCTTTCTGCCTTGATGAGCATTTTTACCGAGAATACCAAAAAATGGATTGCCCTTGAATCTGTTCTTACAATTGCCCAAATTGGATTTGTGGCTTATAATTTAATAGTGCTTTGATGCTAAAAAAGCGGAGTTCAACACTCCGCTTTTGTTATTTGAATTTTCTGTGACAGTTTTTCTTTAAAAATTCTTTGATTCTTCCGTTATCTCTATTCTCATAATACATAACGAGAAGCTTTTTAAAATCGGGTACTTGACTTTCGGGAATCACAAGCAAGCCTCCTGCTTTTGAGATTAAATAATGATTTGCAAAAATAACCGATGC
>JAZSFY010000097.1:0-9330 GCA_045532415.1 Eubacteriales bacterium
TGACAGTATCACCGCAAACCGTTTCTCCGTTTTTCGCCTCGGAAATTTTAGCAAATTCCACCTTAATACACGGAACCGAATAAAGCCTCATAAGTGTGTAATCCTCATGAAGAATCATTTCGGGCAAAGATACCGCTGTTCCCACAATGTTTGAAACAGCTTTTGAAATCTCCTCGGGGCTTTTTGCCATTTTATCGGGCTTAACTCCAAAGACTGTTATTTCTCTTTGGCGTATTCCCTTTACTCTCACACCGTCGCAATAAACATCTATGCTGTCAAGCGCCTTTTTAATCTTGTCAGCCAGAGGCTTGTCATTTTTTGCGCTGTCCTCCTGCTTTTGCTGAGCATCCACAAGGAGAGAGGAAAATGCCGAATATTCCTCCGCCATTTGCTTTAATCCCTTTTCTCCCTCCTTTGCACGAACCTCTCTAAGGTTGTTTACTGCCTTTGCCATAGCGCAGGCATTAGGGCAGGATGCAGAAATATGCTGAGGGATTCTTGAATATGCCGCTATTCCGCAACGGCGAAGCTCGCTTGTGAAGAAATTGGATATTTCGCTTTTGTCAAGGTTACAGCCTTGACATCTTTGGCAATAATAATCAACTGCGTTTACGATTTTTTGGTTAACATCGGTTATGCTTTCCTCCTTGGTTGTGTCGGAAACCGTGTAAAACAGGGAGGAAAGAGAGGAAAATGCCGCCGCGTACCGTGCCAAGCGTCTGTCATGGGCTCTTTTTTCGGAAGGTGCATTTTTTTGACGGTATATTTCAAGCCTTTTGCGGAATGGAATGAAAAATCCGTAAACAATAATCATCATAATCAAGGCAGGCAAAAAACCAAAGGAGCCAGAAAGATAATAATGTCCCGTAAGCCCAAGCATAAATGACAAAAGCAATGCCAAAGGCTCTATTTCGTTCACAAGCAGACCATAGGTCATTCCCAAAACGCCCAATGCTCCTGTTGCGGCGCCGCCCGAAGCCAATCCGCAGACAACTCCGCAGACACCGCCAAAGGCAAAGCCCTTTGTTCTTGCGGCGCATAATGTAAACGCCGCCGCAGGAACAAGAGAAAGAGAGCAATTCCCTATTTCGATATCAGAAAGCAGGATGCTGAAGGCAAACGCAAATGCCAATAACGACAAATCGTAACGCTTTGGGTGAAGCTCGCGCTTTTTATCAAAATATCCCATAAATGCCAAGGTAAATGCAGGATAGGCTATTATGGCGCACAGAAGTCGGAAAACATCCGACATAAGATGAATACCTGTTACTAATATGTATGCCGAGCGCAGCACGCTTACCGAAAGAGCAAGAAGTATTCTTGTGGAAAAATAAACTCCGCCGTTTTTCTCCTTTGCGGTAAATACAAAAAACAGATATACCGCACAGAAAAGCCCCAAGGGAACAAATTCGTCAAATAATGATGCCAAGGCAACACCCAAAAAGGCTCCGTTTCTACGCTTTTTTGGGACAGCACAGAGAAATGCACAGCCAAATGGCATTATCCCTTTTGCCAATGGGGCGAGCCCTAATAATAATCCCGCAATTCCATAAATAATCTGTTCTTTGCTAAAGAAATCCTTTTTGATTTTTGTGATCTCCATTTTTTACATTCCGTTTCTTTTTGATTTTGGGAAATCCATTATAAGCTTTGGGGATAGAAACAGTTTGTCGAAGGGAAAGCAAAATTTTTGGGAGTTTTTGAAAGTTTCTTAGCTCTCAGAGAACAAATTAAGTCTTTTTATATTAATCAAATTGTTTATGGCGAGAAGGCTCTGATTATTTTCACGGTTAAGATTCCACCACAAGGCTCCTCTAAGATTCTTTTCCGACAAAAGGCGCAATCTTGCCGAAATCGACCGCACATCCTCAAACCAAACTCGGTGGCTTACTCCCTCGGCAGTATAATCAAAATAAGGCGCCATAGCCTCATCATCAAAATATATTTCCGAGCCGTAACGTGAAGCAAGAGCAAATGCCTCCTTTGTAGAAAGAGAATCGGCTTTTGAAACCCCTTGAACATAGGGAAGCACAAAATCATATCCGTAATTTGAGATGCCCAAAAGAATTTTTTCGGCAGGTATTCGTGTCAGCGCATAATCCACAACAGTTCTTACAGGCTTAATGGGAGATATTGCCATAGGCGGACCATAGGTATATCCCCATTCGTAGGTCATTAATAAAACCGCATCTGCCGCCTGACCTAAAAGAGCATAATCGTGTCCCTCATAAAGAGAGCCCTGCTGTTCATCGGAGGTTTTTGGGGCAAGGGCTGTCATAACTCCAAAACCGTAAGGGCGCAGACGTTCACGGCAATAGGAAATAAATTCGGCATATTTTTCGGCATTTTCTCTGCCTAAAAACTCAAAATCAACGTCAAGAGAGGTATATCCCTTTTCAAGCATATTAGAAATAACATTATCAAGCAAAATTTCTTGCAGCTCTGCCGATGCAAAAAGAATTTCGGCAAGCTCGGTGGAAAAAACGTCGCCTTCGGTCAAGGTGGAAAGATGCATAACCGCTTCGGTTGAATAATCCCGTGATATAGCAAGCATTTCGGTATCGTCAGGGGAAATAAGTGTTCCATCGGGATAAAAGCCATAGGTAAACGGCATTAAAGCACCCATAAAGGGCAAAGCACGGCGCAAAAGTATATTGTCAATAAACGGATAAGCATAGCCTCCCGTAGAATAATCCCCCAAAACATCCCTTTGGATTTCAATATAAAGAACCTGACCTTCGGAAAGATTCGGCTCGCCGTTAAGAAAAAGGTTGTTGCGGTAAAGCTGTTCAACCGAAATATTGTAACGGCTTGCAATAGAAAAAGCTGTTTCTCCTCTCTGTACCACATGGGTGACAATAGGCTCATTAATGGCAATAGGCTGACCTATAGGCAATCGGAATGGGTCTTGGATATTGTTGTCAAACGCCAAAAGAGATTCGCTCGAGCCGTAAAGACGTGCTATGGACGAAAGGGTTTCTCCCGAGGATACAATATGAATTATCAAAAATAACTCCCCCTTTTATTAAATTTAGGTCTAAAAACATGGTCTATATCTTGATTTTTGGGCAATATTATGGTATTATATTTTAATAATTTGTACCTTATATAAAGGAACGGTATTTTTTATGAGTAATATCAAAAATAAAATATGCGAAATTGTTTGTGAATATGTTGCGTCCAAGGGCGGAGAGCTTTCTCTCGAAAATGCTTCTTCACTATTGGAGGTTCCTGCCGACAGCAAAATGGGCGATTTGGCATTGCCCTGCTTTAAGCTTTCTAAAATTTTGAGAAACCGCCCCGATGCTATCGCATCCGACCTTGCGGCTCAATTTGAAAATGCAGAGGGCCTTGCTTCTGCCAATGCCGTTGGCGGTTATCTTAATTTCACCTTTGGCAGCGATAAATATATTAATGACCTAGAAAAGCTTTTGAAGGATGAATATCCTCAGCTTACCCAATACGGCGAAGGCAAAACAATGGTTTTGGACTTCTCCTCTCCCAACATCGCAAAACGTTTCCATTTGGGACATTTGGGTACTACCGTTATCGGTAATGCCGTTCGTAACATTTATAAATTCTGCGGATATAAAACAGTTGCATTAAACTATCTCGGCGACTGGGGTACCCAAAACGGCAAGCAGATTGTTGCTTTCAAAAAATGGTCAAGCAGAGAACAGCTTGAAAAGGAAGGCATTAAGGAGCTTGAGCGTATTTACGTTATGTTCGGCAAGGAAGCCGAAAACGACCCCTCTCTTAATGACCAAGCCCGTGCCGCATTCCGCGAATTGGAAAACGGAAACAAGGAATATCTCGAAATCTGGCAGTTGTTTAAGGACATATCCCTCAGAGAATATACTCAAACCTACAAGAGATTGGGCATTGAATTTGACGTTTGGGACGGCGAAAGCCTTTACACCGATAAAATGCCTGCAATTGTAGAGGAGCTTCGCGAAAAGGGATTATTGAAAATCGACGACGGCGCGTCTATTGTTGACCTTTCGGAATACAATATGCCTCCCGCATTGATTTTGAAGCGCGACGGCAGTACACTTTATCCTACACGTGATATTGCGGCGGCTAATTACAGATATAACACCTATGATTTCGATATCTGCGCTTATGTTACAAGTGCAGGTCAATCTCTCCATTTTGCTCAATGGTTTAAGGTTACAGAAATGATGGGCAAGGAATGGGCAAAGGACCTTGTTCACATTCCCTACGGTACAATGAGCTTCGGCGGCGAAAAGCTTGCCTCCCGTACAGGTAACATAATTCTTCTTAACGATGTTTTCGACGAGGCTGTTGCAAAGGCAAGAGCTATCATCGAGGAAAAGAATGTAGCTCAGGGCAACAAGGAAAAGATTTCCGAGGCAGTTGGTATCGGCGCAGTAGTGTTCAGCGCATTGGCAAACAGCCGTATTAAGGATACAAACTTCACTTGGGAGGGAACTCTTTCCTTTGAAGGCAACACAGGTCCCTATGTTCAATATACCTATGCCCGTGCCGCAAGCGTTCTCCGCAGAGGCGAAGGAAATAAGGAATATTCCTCCTACACCCCTGTTACAGAGGAAATTGAGCTTATTAAAAAGCTTTCCGAATTTACCGACGTGGTTCTCCGCGCCGCAAAGGATTTTGAGCCCAGCCATGTTTCCCGTTTTGCATTAAGCGTCTGCACAGCGTTTAACCAGTTCTATCATAATTGCAGAATCTTGGGCTCGGGCGGTGAAACAGAGCAATTCCGTCTTGCGCTTACAGAAGCAACAAGAAATATCCTCGGCCGCTGTCTTGACCTTCTCGGTATGGAAAGAACAGAGGAAATTTAAGTTTAGATAATAGATAATAAATAATAGATAATGAAAAAGTTTCATTATCAGCGAAGGAGATATAAGCCATGTCAGGACATTCCAAATGGAAAAATATAATGCATAAAAAAGAAAAAACCGATGCTCAGAGAGCAAAGGTTTTCACAAAGATAGGTAAGGAAATCGCTATCGCAGTTCGCGACGGCGGTGCCGAGCCCACCTCCAACACAAGATTGCGCGACCTTATTGCAAAGGCAAAGAGCCTTAACGTGCCTAACGATAACATCGACAGAGTTATCAAAAAGGCTTCCGGTGCAGACAGCGTTCAATATGAGGTTATCGTTTACGAGGGCTATGGCCCCGGCGGCGTTGCAGTTATCGTAGAATCTGCAACCGACAACCGCAACCGTACCGCAGGTGAAATCCGCCATTATTTCGACAAATTCGGCGGCAACCTTGGTGCAACAGGATGCGTTTCCTATATGTTTGCCGAAAAGGGCGTTGTTGTGGTTTCGGGAATCTCTGATGAGGATGAATTTATGGAAGCGGCATTGGATTGCGGCGCTTTGGACTTCACCTCCGAAGGAGAAAACGGCGAGGTATTCTGCGACGTCAGCGAAATAACCGCTGTTCGCGAGGCTTTGGAGGCAAAGGGATATACAATCGAATCGGCAGACCCCGAAAAGATTCCTTCCAACTATGTACGTCTTGACGACGAGGATCACATAAAGAAGATGAACCGTTTGCTCGAAGCATTAGAGGACAACGACGACGTTACCCAGGTTTGGCACAACTGGGACGAAGATGACGAATAAAATCGGAATTTTCGGCGGAACCTTTAATCCCGTTCACAAGGCTCATTTAAAGATTGCAAAGGAATTTATACAAAAATTCTCTCTTGACCTTCTTTATATAATTCCCAATAATGTTCCTCCCATGAAGGAAATCGAAACAGCATCAGGCAGGGACAGAATGGAGATGCTTAAAATTGCATTTCTCGGGAATCATAGAATTGTTATTTCGGATATCGAGCTGAAACGGGAGGGAACCAGCTACACCTGTGATACTATCGCACTAATGAGAAGGGTTCACCCTTACGATGAGCTTTTTCTCCTTACAGGCGATGATTGGGTCGGAAGCTTCGACAAATGGAAGAATTACCAATATATTCTCCAAAATGCCAATCTTGTTATTGCCACCCGTTCGGGAGAAAATATCGATTCCTCTTTAGATAAATTGGAATCATTGTCGGGCAAGCGTCCCCAGCTTTTAGGTAACGAAAAATTAGAATTATCCTCAACAGAATTTCGCGCAAATCTCAAGGAAGAGCTTCTCCCCGATGGGGTTTATGATTATATTAAATCGCGGAGGTTATACGGTATATGATTGATGCAAACGCAATTTTATCCACAATGACAGTCTCCGAAAGAAGATTGAAGCATACTCTTGGTGTTGCCGAGGCAGCAAAGGCTTTGGCTATAACACATTTCCCCGACCTTGATGTTAAAACAGTTGAGCTTGCGGCATTGATGCACGACTACACAAAGGAATATCCCTTGGAACGTCATCTGGAATTATGCTCGCTGTTCGGTATCGAAATAACCGAGGATGACATCGACAATTATAAGCTTCTCCATGCAAAAACAGGAGCGATTATCGCAAAGGACAGCTTTCATCTCCCCGACGATGCCTGCTCTGCAATTTATTGGCATACAACAGGACGCGAGGCAATGACACCCTTTGAAATAGTCATCTATCTTGCGGATTATATTGAGGATTTCCGCGAGGACCCCGGTTGTGTGGCTTTGAGAGAATATTACAAAAAGAGAATGGCAAAGGAAAAGGATAAAAAGGTCGCTCTTACAAAAACACTTATCCGCGCCTTTGACACAACCATAAAGCATTTAATGTCCAACGGCAGGACCATAAATGAAGATACTATAAAAGCAAGAAATTACTATATAAAACAGCTTTCTAAAACAGTATGAAAGGCAGAACTATGAACGAAAATATACAGCAGGAAAAGGCAACCGCAATTGCGGAATTGGCTCATTCGGTTCTCGACAACAAAAAGGGTATGGATGTTACCACTCTTGCAGTAGGCGACCAGACTATTTTGGCTGACTACTTTGTTTTGGCAACAGGTACCTCCAACACTCATGTACGCGCTCTTGCAGACGAGGTTGAATTTAAGCTCAAGGAGGAAATGGGTATCGAGCCCAACCATATCGAGGGCTCCTCGGGCAACGCATGGACATTAATGGACTATGGCTGTGTGGTTATCCACATTTTCACATCTCAGGCAAGAGATTTCTATAAGCTCGAACGTCTTTGGAACGGAGCAGAAATCATCAAGCAGGAAAGCGAGGACGATGACGAATGAGACACGAATTTAAGGATATTGAAAAAAAGTGGCAGGATAAATGGGAAGAAAGCAAGATTTTCGAGGCTGAGGACAACAGCAAAAAGGAAAAATTCTTTGCTCTTGTAGAATTTCCCTATCCCAGCGGTGCAGGTATGCACGTTGGCCACATAAAGGCATATTCCGGCTTGGAGGTTGTTTCCAGAAAGCGCAGAATGCAGGGATATAATGTTATGTTCCCTATGGGCTTTGACGCTTTCGGTCTTCCTACCGAAAACTATGCTATCAAAACAGGTATGCACCCCAGAGCAGTTACCGATAAAAACATCGAAAAGTTCACAAGCCAGTTAAAGAGAGTGGGATTTGCATTCGACTGGTCGAGAGTTGTTGATACAACCGAGGAAGACTATTATAAATGGACCCAATGGATTTTCCTTAAGATGTTTGAAAACGGTCTTGCCTTCCGCGATACCGCTTTGGTTAACTATTGCCCTCATTGCAAGGTCGTTCTCTCCAACGAGGACTCTCAGGGCGGCAAATGCGACATTTGCCACAGCGACATTGTTCAAAAGTCCAAGGACGTTTGGTATTTGAGAATTACCGAATATGCCGACAAGCTTTTAACAGGTCTTGAAGAAGTTGATTATCTTCCTAACATAAAGCAACAGCAGGTTAACTGGATTGGCAAATCCGAGGGTGCTTTCGTTAATTTCAGCCTTAAGGACAAAGACGAAACCCTCAGAATTTACACAACACGTCCCGATACATTGTTCGGCGTTACATTTATGGTAATGGCACCCGAGCATCCTCTTATTGATAAATATGCTTCCTCTATTTCTAACATGGACGAAATCGAAGCATACAGAAGCGAATGTGCAAAGAAAACCGAATTTGAGCGTACACAGCTTGTTAAGGACAAAACCGGCGTTAAGATTGGCGGTTTGACTGCAATCAACCCCATAAACGGCAAGGAAATACCTATTTTCATTGCCGACTATGTTATGATGGGCTATGGCACAGGCGCAATAATGGCGGTTCCCGCACATGACCAGCGCGACTGGGAATTTGCAAAGAAATTCGGAATCGACATTATCGAGGTTATCAAGGGCGGTAACATAGAAGAAGCCGCTTATACCGAATCCGGCGAAATGGTTAATTCGGGCTTCCTTAACGGCTTGAACAACAAAAAGGATTCTATCAGAAAAGCAATCGAGGAATTGCAGAAGATGGGCTGCGGCGAAGGCGGCGTTCAGTATAAGATGAAGGACTGGGCGTTCAACCGTCAGCGCTATTGGGGCGAGCCTATTCCCATAGTTCACTGTGAAAAGTGCGGTATGGTCGCTGTTCCCTATGAAGAGCTTCCTCTCCGCTTGCCCGATATGGACGAATTTGCTCCCGGTCAGGGCGGCGAATCTCCCTTGGCAAGAATCGAAAGCTATGTAAACTGCAAATGTCCCAAGTGCGGCGGCGACGCAAAGCGCGAAACCGATACAATGCCTCAGTGGGCAGGCTCCTCTTGGTACTTCCTCAGATATTGCGATCCTCACAACAAGGATGAATTTGCATCTGCAGAAAAGCTTAAATATTGGCTTCCCGTTGACTGGTATAACGGCGGTATGGAGCATGTTACCCGTCACATGATTTATTCCAGATTCTGGCATAAGTTCCTTTATGACATGGGCCTTGTTCCTGTTGCAGAGCCTTATGCAAAGCGTACTGCACAGGGCCTTATTCTCGGTCCCGACGGCGAAAAGATGTCCAAGTCCAAGGGCAACGTTGTTGACCCCAACGATGTTGTTGATGAATACGGCGCAGACGTTCTCCGTACCTATACTCTTTTCATGGGCGATTACGGCTCTGCCGCACCCTGGAACCCCAACAGCGTAAGAGGATGCAAGCGTTTCCTCGAGCGTTTTGCGGCTTTGGAGGAAATGCTCGGTGCTAAGGACGAAAGAGTTGAAAGAGCTCTCCACAAGACCATTAAAAAGGTTACAAACGATATCGAAGAAATGAAGTTCAACACCGCGATCGCTGCGATGATGGCTCTGGTGAATGATATTTATGTGACCGGCAGCGTAAACCGTGCGGAATACCGCACACTGCTGATGCTGCTGAATCCGTTCGCACCAAGTCGGAGGCCAAAGCGGTCTTAGGAAGACAATA
>JAZSFY010000048.1:0-2531 GCA_045532415.1 Eubacteriales bacterium
CAAACATATCCACGGTAATTAACGTATACCGAAACGTTGCAGAATACTTTGTGTAAAACACATTTCCTTGCACCCTCAGCGGCCCATTTGACGAACTGTTTCCAACCTGACTCTCAGCAACACAGGCTCTCTGTATAGGCATTTCTCGCCTTTATCCCCGCTTCAACGGTTTAATTAAGTTTGAATAATTATATCACTATATTTTTAAATTGTCAAGGATTTTAATAGGATGACTTTAATTACCGAAAAAATTATGCTATAATTTTTATAAATCGCCAACCTTTTGACATTTGCTTGCACTATATAGTCAAACGGCGCCGAGGTAATAAGCATGATAAAACAAAAAGCAGACGAAATTATAACAGAATATCTTCAAAAGATTTACGGGTTTGCAGTCAAAAAGTCTTTTTCTTATGATGAAGCCGAGGAATTGAGTGCAGAAATCGTAAAAAATGTATACACTTCCCTTTTGAAATCGGAAGAAATATATAACATTGAAGGTTATATCTGGAGAATAAGCGAATTTACTTATTCCCGTTATGTTTCACAAAAGAAAAGGCAGGAAGGTATTTCTCTTGATGGTATGCAGATTCCATATTACGAGGAATTTGATTCTACCGAAGCTGATGAAGAGATTCTTGTTTTAAGACGCGAAATCGCTTTTCTTACAGAAAAGCGTCGAAAAATTGTTTATATGTTTTATTACGAAAATAAATCGGTTACTTCTATTGCAAAAGCACTTGATATGCCTGAAGGAACCGTCAAGTGGCATTTGAACAAAGCAAGAAATGAATTGAAGGAAGGTTACACCATGGAAAGAAAAATTGGAAAATTGGGTTTAAAGCCCATAGAGGTTAAGGTATTTGGGCACAGCGGAAATCCCGGTAATAATTTAGGTCCCGAAGCTTACCTTAATGACAAATTGAGTCAAAACATTGTATACAGCGTTTACCACACTCCGAGAACCGCAGCAGAGATTGCCGAGGAATTAGGCGTTACACTTGTATATATCGAAGACAAGATTGCCCTTTTGGAAAACAATGGATTTATCGTTAAAGAAAAGGGTGATAAATATACCACTTATGTTCAGTTTTATCCCGACAAATATTCAGACGAGCTTATGGAGGAGCAATTAAAGACTCAATTGGAGATTGCGGATATACTAGCGGAAAAATATGCACCTGCCGTTCAGAAGGCTGTAGCGGACATGGAAGTATATCTTCCCGACGGTAACAGAGAGATTTTTGAGGCAACAGCTATATTTATGGGCGTTGCTACCAAATGTAATTTCACTACCAATTGCGATCTGTCAAAATATTATATAAAAACTACAGCGGGCGGAGAATTTATTGCAAAGCTTGAAATCGAATCTACCTGTTCCGATCCTGATTTTGTTCCATCAATAAAAAATGATTATTCTTCATGCGGTTTTATGACCAGAGATTCGATGAAATATCCAATTGAGTCTTGGGCTGTTGACACAAGATATTGCAATCGTTCTGGAGCTTGGATAAACAATAAATATCAGGATTATGAATATCTTTATGAATTAATTACAGGTAAAATTCAAGATGATGAAGCAAGTGCCGATAAATTCAACAGATTAAGAGAACGCAAATTTATAACCGATGATAACAAAGCTAATATCGTTATTGCAAAAGGTAAGTTTGAGGATTTTTACAACAAGCTTCCTCAATTGGATGAAAGCGTTATAGAAAAATTCAGAAAAAAGATTCTTGAATTTTCTACCATAATTGCAAAGGATTATCCTCCCCAAATGCAGGAGCTTATCATTAACCAAACTGTGTATTCTTTTATAGGTAACAAAGTTGCGCTTATGGTAATGGACAGTTTATATGATAGCGGTGCTTTCAAGCCTTTAACGGAAAATGAGAAGATAACTTCACAGCTAATAATGTTTAGTGATGTATTGCCGGAATAGAATTAGCAAATACAAAGCATATACTTTGCCCAGCTTCCTTATGGTGGCTGGGCTTTTTATATTAAACAAAATATTTATAATAACTTGAAATCTCTATTCGTTTTATATATAATCAATTTCGAGGTGATTACTTTGGAAAACAACATTGTTGGTGCAGTTGAGCATTACGATAAGCTCATTGATGAAAATAATGATCCCGTAAATGATCCTGAACCCTTGAAAAAATATATGGATAATTGGGACGGTCAAGTTTTTGTCGATGCAATGAAGCTTGATAAAAGAAAAAATGTTTTGGAAATTGGCATTGGTACAGGTAGAATTGCGGTAAAAACTATACCATTATGCAAGCGTTTCTTTGGTATTGATATATCTCCAAAGACAATAGAAAGAGCTTTATATAATCTTTCGCAATATGAAAATGTCAAATTGATATGTGACGATTTTATGACACATGATTTTAATGTTGCTTTTGATGCGGTATATGCTTCATTAACCTTTATGCACATCAAGGAAAAACAGAAATGCATCAATAAGATTTATTCTATATTAAATCATGAAGGTCGTTTTATTTTATCTATTGACAAAAATC
>JAZSFY010000050.1:0-9061 GCA_045532415.1 Eubacteriales bacterium
ATGAAGCTGCAGAGTACTCCCGCTTTTTCCGTAAAATGCGGCAGAGCCTCTCTTGCGAAGTCCGAGACGGGGGAAAAAGGCAGACGCTCGGGCGAAAACTCCGTGACAAAGGTGTTTTCCTCGGGATCCGACCGTCGCGGCACGGGTAAGACCGCCTCGGAGGACTGCGGAGACGTGACCTCGGCCTTTCTGACAGAGGACGGCAGGTTTTTTATGCTGATCTCCGATGGAATGGGAAGCGGACGCGACGCCGCCTTAACAAGCCGTCTTTCTGCCATTATGCTCGAAAAGCTCCTTGCGGTTGGTGCAGAAAAGGAAAGTGCATTAAGGCTGTTGAACAAGGCATTGGTAGAAAAGCAGGAGGAGGTTTTTGCCACAGTTGACCTTTTGGAGATTGACCGTATTAATTCTACTGCTACGCTTATAAAGGCAGGCGCCGCACCGACCATTCTTATCAGAGAGGGAAGGTCTATGCTTATCGAGGCAAAAACACCGCCTGCGGGAATAATGCGGCAGGTTATTGCAGATAAAAAGACCTTCAAACTTCAAAAAGGGGATATGATAGTAATGCTAAGCGACGGTATCCTCCAAACGGGAAGCGAAAACAATATTTTCCCCGAAAAGGGAATCCCGCCCTTGCCAAGCGCACGGGCTTTGGCTTCAAAAATACTCAGAGATGCCCGAAGCAATACCTTGGTTTCGGATGATATGTCTGTTTGCGCCCTGCGTGTTTTTTGATTTTAATATCACCCTGCGTATAGCCCGAATATGGGTAATTGTCAACCATAGGGCAAGTTATTAATATAAAAATAACATATCCTGTCGGGGTGGTAAAATGATTGTATATAATAAGCTTTTTGAAACCATGAAGAAAAAGGGGATTTCCCAATACAAGCTGATAAAGGAATATCACGTGAGCGCAGGTCAGCTGGATAGGCTTCGTAAAAATCAAAACATCAGCACCTATACATTAAATCAGCTTTGCGGCATTCTTGATTGCTCATTAAGCGATATTGCCGAATATATTTCCGATGAAATTTGATATTTCCACCTTCATTTTCGACGACCAGCAGGATATTGCAAATCAATTAGGCTCTCTGCCCGTAGCGGCATTATTTTTAGACGAAAGCCTAAAGATTATTTATAAGCACAAGCCCAAGGGCTTCCCTAAATTAAGGTTCCGCAAGGGGATAAGCATTCAATCATATTTAGATCACAAGGATTATGACGCCGTTTCAAAAATGACCATGGGCGACGTGTTCCATACAAAGATTTATATGGATGATCAATATTTTTCTGTGGAGGCAATCGCCTGCGATTGGGGCAGAATAATTTTTATTGACACTAATTGTGCAGATATGGTTCAGGCGGCAGAGGAAACCTGCCAAAGGCTTTCGGGATATGATGTTGCCGTAAAGTACAGCTCGGCTTTAAGCACCGATTCAAAGGATGAACGGGTGAAAAAGACGGCAAATCTTTTTAGGAATGCGTTAAGCGATTGCTTGTATATAAACAGAAGAACTCTTTTTGATGCCAAAACTATTCTTAATGCGGTAATAGAAAAGATAACGGCAATTTCTCCAAGAATGTCCAAATCAATCATTATTAATGATCTCAGCGGCGAGCTTTACACAAGCGGCTCCGAAAGAAATTTTGCTTTTATTATGGCATATCTTTTCAGCTTTGCGTTGGGGCCTCAGCGAAAGAACAGAGTTACCCTGGATATGGAGCATCAAAATGACGAATGTGTTTTCCGCATGGTTGCTTCAACGTCTTATAATGAGGCTGAGCTTAAGGAGATTATGAATTATAAAAATAAGGCTGACTTTTCGGGTGAATTTTCGGAATTGAAATTTCAGCTTTATGCATTAAGGCTTATTGCCGAAGCCAACGGCTGGTATTTTATGTCCATGCCCTTTTCCGAAAATCGTGTGGGCTTTGTATTAAAATTCCCGGTTACAAAATCTTTGGAAAAATATCATTTCTACGATATTGCGCCTAAATATGTTGACGAAATCGTTTCGATTCTTTTTGAATAATAAAAACAGCTGTACCCTAGGGTACAGCTGTTTTGCTTTATAATTGAATATCAAAAATTGTAGTCACAATCATAGGACGGTGCTTTGTGCGCTTTCTTGCGTATTCGGCAATATCGTCACGTAATCTCGTTCTCAAAATTGTTATATCGTCAACACCCTTTCCAAAGCTTCTTACAAGGGAATTATATGCTGTTTCTGCCAAACGTCCGATTAATTCCTCGTTTTCCTTTTCGTAAATAAATCCTCTTGTAATAACCTCGGGAGGCATGGAAACACACATTTCCTCGGTGTCGACACCTGCAGAAATTATGATTATACCGTCCTCGGAAAGACGCTTTCTGTCACGGAGGACAACATCGTTAACTCCTTCGGTACCGCCGCCGTCTACCATAACGGCACCTGCCTGAACGTTTCCTGCGGGCTTTAATGTGCGCTTGCCCATTTCGATAACTCTGCCTATTTCGGGAATTACGATTTTGCTTTCGCTCATTCCCATTTGATGAGCGATTTCGGCATGAGCGATAAGATGCTTATATTCCCCGTGAACGGGCATGAAAAACTCGGGAGATGTGAGCGCATGGATAAGCTTCAGCTCCTCACGGCAGGCGTGTCCCGATACATGAACGTCATAAGCCTTGTAGGTGATAACCTCGGTTCCGCGCTTGAAAAGCTCGTTGATTATTTTTGTAATAAGCTTTTCATTTCCGGGGATTGCTGACGAGGAAAGAACAACAAGGTCGTTGCTTCCCAAGGAAACCTGATTGTGTTCCCCGAACGCCATTCTGTAAAGTGCGCTCATAGGCTCGCCTTGGCTTCCTGTGGTAATTATTGTCACCCATTCGGGAGGAAGCTTTTTTACATCGTTAAGGTCAATCATAGTGCCTTCGGGGATGTCAAGATAGCCAAGCTTGTATGCGGCGTTAACAAAATTCTGCATACTTCTTCCCGAAACAGCAACCTTTCTGCCATATTTTGCAGATGTGTTAATAATCTGCTGAACACGGTGAACATTTGAGGAAAAGGTTGCGATAACAACTCTGCGTGTTTCGTTGTTAAAAATACGGTCAAAGCTGTCGGCAAGACTGCTTTCGCTGGGAGTATAACCGCCTCGTTCGGCGTTTGTGCTGTCTGCAAGGAGAAGCTTTATGCCCTTTCTGCCTAATTCTGCAATTCTTGCCAAATCAATAGGCTTTTCTCCAACGGGAGTATAATCCACTTTAAAATCCCCCGTATGGAGTATTCTTCCACAGGGTGTGGAAATACAAATAGCGCAGGCATCGGGCATGGAATGGTTAACGTTAATAAATTCAGCCGAGAAAACGCCTAAATCAATGGTATCTCCTGCGCGTACCTCCATAAGCTTTGTGTTTTTCAGGTTATGCTCCTGAAGCTTTAATTCCAGCATACCTAAGGTAAGGCGTGTAGAAAAAACAGGAAGCTTATTGAATTTTTTAATAAGATAGGGAACTGCACCGATGTGGTCCTCGTGACCATGTGTTATAAGCAGACCTCTTAATTTTTCGGCATTGTTTTCAAGATAGGTGAAATCGGGTACAACAAGGTCGACACCCAGCATATCGTCCTCGGGGAATGCTACGCCGCAATCCACAAGGATAATATCGTTTTCATATTCAAAGGCTGTGCAGTTCATGCCGATGCCGTCGACACCGCCTAAAAATATGATTTTAACCTTCGGCTTTTTGTCCTTTTCGGCCTTTGCCTTGGCTTTTGCCTTCTTGAGCTTTTCCAGCTCCTTGGGCTTTTTGATTTTTGTCATGAAAATTCCTTTCTGTAAAATTAAAATATGTATCAATATCGAGCTTAGACAGCTCGAAAACGACTAAGTGAAAAACTAACTAAATAAGAAAACTAACTCGAGATAATGTATTTCTAATATAATACAATAAACATGAGATATTTGTCAAGTTTGCTGAAAATTGCATAAACTTATGGCAGGAGGATAAATTTGCTTGACTTTTATAATTCCTGATGTTATCATTAATATGTATGGGTATGAGACTCTTTAAATTAAATTTATCTGCCGAAAGGTGTTTGATATATTATGGAAAAATTCAGAATTTCAGGCGGTAGACCGCTTGTTGGTTCTATAACAATCGGCGGTATGAAAAATGCCGCACTCCCTATTATTTTTGCCACAATTCTTGTTGATGATGTTTGCGTTTTGGAAAATCTTCCCGAGGTAAGCGATATTTTTACCGCCTTGGAGATTCTTCGCCGTATGGGTGCCGAGGTTGAGCAAATCGACCGCTTTACATACCGTATCGATACCCGTCCTGTGCGAAGCAACAGTGTTCCTCTCGACCTTGCCCGTGTAATGCGTGGTTCTTATTATGTTCTCGGCGCAGAATTGGGCAGATTCGGACGCTCCTTTACTGCTCTCCCCGGTGGTTGTAACCTTGGCGCACGTCCTATCGACCAGCATATAAAGGGCTTTGAGGCGTTGGGTGCTACTGTAAATTGCACCGATGCAGGAGTAAGCTGTTATTCAAATAAGCCCTTGGAGGGTACCTCTGTTTACATGGACGTTGCTTCTGTCGGCGCAACGGTTAATATTATGCTTGCGGCTGTTAAGGCTAAGGGCATGACTATAATCGATAATGCCGCAAGAGAGCCTCACATCGTTGACCTTGCCAACTTCTTAAACTCCTGCGGTGCGGATATTTCGGGTGCAGGTACCGAGGTTATCAAGATTCGCGGTGTCGAACAGCTTCACGGAGTGACCTATGCGATAATTCCCGATATGATTGAAGCGGGCACATATATGATTGCCGCTGCGGCTACAAAGGGCGACCTTACTGTTAATAACGTAATCCCTCGTCACCTTGAAGCCACCACAAGAAAATTGGTTGAAATGGGCGTTGATGTTGAGGAGGGCGACGATTATGTTCGCGTAACATATAACGGCACCTTGAAAAAAACCCGTATTAAAACCGATTTCTATCCCGGCTTTCCTACTGATATGAACCCTCAGATATGCGTTCTTCTTTGTCTTGCAGAGGGCCACAGTATTTTAACCGAAAGTGTAATGAACTCCCGCTTTAAGTATACCGACGAGCTTATCCGTATGGGTGCAAGAATTTCGGTTCAGGGCAGAGATGCTCATATTGAAGGTGTTGAAGCGCTTCGTCCTGCAAATGTCCGCGCGGTAGACCTTCGCGCAGGTGCCGCAATGGTTGTTGCTGCTTTGTCTGCCGACGGTATTACAGTTATTGACGATATTTATCATATCCAAAGAGGTTATGAGGACCTCGTGGGCAAGCTTCGCGGAGTTGGCGCAGATATTAAAATAATCAGCGATAAAACCGAATAATTGGAATATTTAAGGGAATCTGAGAAATTTTCAGATTCCTTTCTTTTTTCTATGGCAAAAACAAAAATAATGTGATATATTTATATTGTTATCTGTATTCAGGGAGTATAAAATGTATTCTAAAAATGACCTTTTGGTTCAGCTTGAGCAAATGAATATCAATAAAAAGGGCACGCTTTTGGTTCATTCCTCTATGAAGGCAATAGGCGAGGTTGAAGGCGGAGCCGAAACAGTTCTTGATGCATTGTCGGAATATATGCGCGAGGGCTTGCTTGTTTTGCCTACACATACATGGCGGCAGATGAGCTTTGAATATGATGTTTTCGATTCACGCACCGAGCCTTCGTGTGTAGGGCTTTTGACTAATATGTTTATGAAGCGCCAAGGTGTTTTGCGCTCTCTCCATCCGACTCATTCGGTTGCCGCCTTGGGAAAGGATGCATTTGACTATATTTCGGGTGAGGAAAATACAAAAACGCCCTGCCCGAGAAATGGCTGCTGGGGCAAGCTTTATGACAGAGATGCTACGATACTTTTTCTTGGCTGCAGCCTGAAAAGTAATACTTATCTTCACGGTGTTGAGGAATGGGTGGATACACCCAACCGTCTGGCGAAGGAGCCTCAGGATTTTACGGTTATTGACAGTGAGGGGAATAAGCATATTGTAACTCAATACCGTCACAAAACTACCGACCCTGTTGTGGACCCCTCCGAGCATTACGATAAAATGGAGCCGATATTTTTGAAAAACGGTGCTATTTATTACGGCAAGCTTGGAGATGCAAAATGTATAATCGGCTCTGCTGTGAAAATGGCTGATATAACCAAGGAATATTTGTTAAGAGATTTTCATTTATTTGATGATGATACGGAGGTATAAATAATGGCAAAGTGCAGTTTTTCTAAGGTATCCTTAAAGGATATTATACCCCAATATTGGGAATTTGGAACAGATATGTTCGCAAGACTTTTTTATGTGTCCGGCGACGATAATGAAATCTTGATGACTGTTTTGGATTTTGCAGACAGCTATCGCAAAACAGCGGCAAAATTCAGAGAATTGGTTTCCCAAAAAACAGGAATCCCCGACGGAAACATCTGGTATCATGAGCTTCAGCTTCATGCGGCATCAGGCTCGGAAATCAACCACCAAATTGTAGAGGCTTTGGCAGAAAAGGTTTCTGCCGAGGTTGAAAATCTGCGTAAGAACGCAGTTTCCTTTAAATGTGAGGTTACCGAGGCTTATGCAGGTACAAAATTTTCCTATAACCGCGAGCAATATGTTCACGGCTTGGGCGGTGTTACCGTTTGGGCAGGCTTGAAATATGACGAAAACGGCAAGCCCTATTCTCAGGACCCCGGCCGTATGCTTTTAAGAGGCTATGAGCCTAATCTTCCCGTTTTTGAAAAGCCTATTTATTTCGATAATCCCAATGATCCTTTGGCATATTTGTTTGTTTTCAAGGACGAAAACGACAAAATTATCGGAACCATATCCCGCTTTGCGGCACATCCCGATGTGGCGGTTTTGTTTGAATCCCACCATGTTTCGGATTATAAATTCAATTTCGACTGGCCCGGATATCTTTCGGAATATCTCGAAAAAGAGCTAGGGGCGGTTTCGGTTTATTTCAACGGCCCCTGCGCTAACCTTGCTATGAAAAAGGGCTTCGAGGGCTTTGTTACCTATGAAAAGTCGGCGGCAGAGGCAAAAAGAATCGGTGAGGAATTAGGCGAATTTCTTCTTGCAGAAAGCAAAAAGAAAAAGGCTTCCCTTGGCAACGCCGATAATTGCCGTTCGGCAAGGTTTGAAATTGAGCTTCCTATAAGAGAGAATCTTGCCGATAATGTAGAGGAATTGCTGGCAAGAGTACCCCAAGACGAGGAAAGGGCAGAAGCCGAATTGAGAAATGCAATTGATTCAGGCGAATTGCCCAGCACCGTAAAAACCTTGATAGATAACCGCTACCGCGCTACATATAACCGCTTTTTCCCGAAAATTGCCTGCGCCTTTGATGACGAGAACCTTTCAAAGAAAACTGCATTGGTTGATGTAATGGCACTTGAACTAGGCGACTATTTGTTTGTGGGCGTCCCCGGTGAAAGCATGGTTGAAATGACATTTTGGCTTCGCTCTACCTTTACAGGCTCAAAAACAATAACCCTCGATCAGGTAAACGGATATTACAGCTATATGGCAACTCCCACTTCCTTGACCTTAGGCGGTTATACAACATGGTACAGCTGGGTCAATCGCGATTCTATTCCTAAGCTGAAGGAAGAAATCGTCAAGGCAATGGAAAAATTTTTAGGTTAAAAAGGTAAATATATTATGAGTTCAAAAGCAAAAGACCGCGGTATGTTTATACTGGGCGTTGCGATATGCTTCTTTGTGGCAGGATTGTCTGTGTTTATAGAGAATCTTATCCCCGGAGGATTGTTGGGCGCATCGATTATTGCGCTGTTTATGGGTACAATTATCAACAGCTTTTTCCACCCTGCATGGATAAAGCCTGCACTGAAATTTACTTCCAAAAGAATCCTAAAGGCCGCAATAATTCTTTTAGGCGCATCCTTGTCAATTAACACAATTATGTCCGTGGGCAAAATGACATTTTTTGTAATGATATTCACCTTCGCTATGTGCTTTGGAGGAGGATATTTTATACGCAAGCTTTTCGGCTTGAATTGGAAATTAAGCAACCTTATTTCTGCAGGGACAGGAATTTGCGGCGGCTCTGCCGTGGCAGCTATTGCTCCCGTAATTGATGCAGATGACAAGGATATTGCGTTTGCTATGTCATCTACCTTCCTTTTTGATATGGTGATGATTGCCTTGTATCCTATTATGGGCAAGGCATTGGGAATGTCCGATATTGCCTACGGTATATGGGCAGGCACCTCGGTAAACGATACTGCAAGCGTTGTTGCTTCGGGCTATGCCTTTTCTGAAATTGCAGGCGATTTCGCCACAATGGTGAAGCTTACCAGAACTATTGCCATTATTCCGACTGTTTTGGTGTTTGCATATATTGGAACCCGTGCCAAGCAAAAGGAAATGAAGGCGTCAAGCAACGGTCAAAAGGTAAATATGGTGAAAATAATACCTTGGTTTATCTGCGGATTTCTGTTGTTGGCGATTTTAAATAGCGTCGGATGTATTCCCGAGGCTGTGTCGGGAATATTAAAGAGTACAAGCAAGTTTTTAATGGTTACTGCCTTGGCGGCAATCGGCTTGGGAACAAGTATAACCGATTTTAAGAAGGCGGGGCTTAAACCCATGTTCTATGGCATTACTATTGATACCTTGGTCACCTTAACGGCGCTGGGCGTTATTTGGTTCATGGGATTAATGTAAAAAAATAAGGCGGCAGAGATTAATTATTCTGTCGCCTTTTGCTATTAAATTTTAGCTTCTCATCATACCGTCTACGCTGAGAACTACACCTGTAATATAGGATGCCTCCTCGGATGCGAGGAATACAAAGGCATTTGCGATATCCTCAGGCTGACCTAAACGTCTGAGAGGGATACGAGCAATCATAGGCTCGATAACCTCCTTGGGAACCGCCTTCATCATGTCGGTTTCGGTGATACCGGGGGCAACAGCATTAACGCGGATACCCTTGGGCCCCAATTCTCTAGCCAATGAAATTGTCATGCCGTTTACAGCAAACTTGGATGCAGGGTA
>JAZSFY010000106.1:0-5813 GCA_045532415.1 Eubacteriales bacterium
ATGATATTATAAATATTAAAATTTACGGTGACGATTATTATTTGGTGTTAAATAAAGTATTGCCCTTTTGCCGTCAGTTTACTCAATTTGATTATTTTGAAACACAGCGTTAATTATTCTCCAACACCGCCATACAAAAGGCGTCCTTTTCTTCCTTGCACAATGGGTTATCCTCTCCCGTTAAAGAATCATAAAATGAAGAATAGGTAAAGATACAAAAGCCCTCTGCCTTTTCGCTTTTTGTTATTACTTCATAAGACCTTTTTAAAATGTCCTTGTTGTCGCGCCATTCATGCTTTCCGTTTTCACCTGCATAATAATCCTCAATCCCTTGGCTTCCGTTAACGCATTTTGATGCTGATAAACCTATATAAAGCTTTGTGTTTTCGGTTTTTAATGCTTCTTCCCAAGCGATGATTATCTCATCAAAGGGACAAGCCTGATTCTCAAAACCAAAATAAAGCTGAGGCATAATATAATCGCAAAATCCATCCATGCTCAACCATTTGTATATGTCAACATACCAGCCTGCCGAAAGGGCATTAATGTTACCTGCAGGTGAGATTCCGAAAACCTTGCTTTCGAAGGAATGAACAACATCATAAAGGGCTGTTACAGTGCGGTTAATGGCTTCTTTTCTAAATTCACTTTTGCTGATATAATTGCTATTTTCAAATTCTGCTTCATCATCAATTTCAAAATCCGTCGGATAAAAATAATCGTCAATGTGTATGCCGTCAAAATTATATTTTTCCAAAATTTCCTTTGCGCCCTTGACGATTAGCTGGGTTGCATCCTCATAGCTTGGGTCGAGATATAAAATATCATTGGGCGCTTTTTCAATGCGCTTTCCGATTCCTTCACCAAGCCATTGATATAAAATCCCTTGCCCATATTCCTCCAATTCATTTAAATAGCATAACCGAAAAGGATTTATCCAGGCATGAACCGAAATATCGTGGGCTTTGGCTATTTCTAAATATATCTTTATGGCATCATAATCAATTTTGCCTCCATAGCTTCCTCCGATGTATCTTGAAATAGGATATATATCGCTTTCAAACATACTGTCGCCGTTTGGACGTACCTGGAGAAAGACGGTGTTAAAGCCGTCTTTTTTTATGTTTGAAATCATTATGTCAACCAATCTGCGGTAATCCTGTTCCTCTCTTTGCTTGTTACCGTCACGGTAGATATAATGCATATCAAATTGAGAAACCCATATACCTCTCAATTCTTCATTTTCATAGCTATTGTTCTCGTCATAAACCTTGCTGATTTTTGATACTGTTAGCTTGTCCGCCTCGGCTTCTTTAACAGAAATATCCTCGGCTTTAACACCGCACCCAAACAACCAAAAACAGATTGCAAGAATAAAACTCATTAGCTTAATCAAATAATCGTCCTCGCTTTCAAATTCCTTGTTCAATTCTATTATGGCAATTTTATAAAAATGACTTGTTGCAAAAATTAATCTTGTGTGGTATTATCAATTCATAAAGTAACGGAGTGTAAATATGAATAGCAGTAAGATAAAAGAAATAATGTTGTCGTTAGGTGCAGATTTGTGCGGTATAGCCTCCTTGGATCGTTTTTCAACTTCTCCAGAAGGGTATCATCCATTGGATGTTTTTCCGAAATGTAAGTCGGTAATTTCATTTGCCTGCCGTTTTCCTATTGGGACTTTATTCTGTAATTCAGATGTTCCATACACAAGAGTTAGAAATTCAATAACTCCAAAAATGGATGCTATTGCCTTGGATTTTTGCATTGAAATGGAAAAGTATGGCGTGGTTTGTGTCCCGATTCCTACAAATGAAAGCCAATACGATAAAAAGACTGACAGATGGAGGTCTATTGTTTCACAAAAACATATAGCGCAAGCCGCAGGTTTGGGAACAATAGGCAGGCATTCGTTACTTATAACACCCGAATTTGGAAGTATGGTTTGGTTGGGCGCGGTTTTATGCGATATCGAATTGGAGCCCGATGAACTTAAGGAAAATATATGCAGGAATTGTGAGCTTTGCGTAAAGGCGTGTCCGGTAAATGCGCTAGATAATTCCGAAATCAATCAGCAGGCTTGTGATGCATATGCTTTTGGCGATGATAAAGAAACTCAAACATGGGTAATTTCATGTCATAAGTGCAGAGATATATGTCCATATAATTTTGGTGAACTAAATGCGATAATATGAAAATGAATCTCGACAAAAACACAGAATATATTATATCAATGCTTGAAGAAAACGGGTTTGAAGCTTATGCTGTCGGGGGCTGCGTCCGCGATATGCTGATGAATAGGGAAGTCAATGACTTCGATATAACTACGTCAGCCCTGCCTCAGGAAACAAAAGCTGTTTTCGCTTCGATACCTGTTATTGAAACAGGTATAAAGCATGGCACAGTAACCGTTATTCTTAATCATGTACCTTACGAGGTAACAACTTTCCGAACCGAATCCTCTTATACCGATTCTCGTCATCCCGATTCTGTCACCTTTGTGCGAAATGTAAACGAGGACCTTTCCCGCCGTGATTTTACCATGAATGAGATTGCCTATTCTCCAAGGAAGGGAATAATCGACCCATTCGGCGGCGAGCTTGATATAAATAATAGAATAATTCGTGCTGTGGGAAATCCCGAAAAACGCTTTTCTGAGGATGCATTACGTATTCTCCGAGCGCTAAGGTTTTCTTCGGTTTTAGGTTTTGATATTGAAAACCGAACTAAAGAAGCCATATTCAAGCTTGCGGATAACATAAAAATGGTATCCCCCGAACGTATTTTTGTTGAATTGAAAAAGCTTGTTTTAGGCAAAAATGCCCAAGCCGTGCTTAATAAGTATATCCAGGTTATTTCCCAAATAATCCCAATAAACGGCGATTATAAATCGGTTTCTGCTTTGCCGTTTGACTACCGTATGCGCTTGTCCTGCCTGTGTGGAAATTCTGTTATAGATGCATTAAATTACCTTCGCGCAGATAACGAAACAAAAAGCATCTGCAAGCTTCTTGTAAATTCTCTGCCGATTCCCGAAGAATTGCCCCAACTAAAGGCATATATTGCCGATTTGGGAAAGGAAAATGCTATTATTGTTGCTGAATACCGTCAAATTCTCTATGGTGAGAATAAATTGGAAATAGTTGAAAATCTTTTGTCAAGCAAAGAGCCGATTTTTCTCCATGACCTTGCTATAAACGGAAACGATTTGGTAAATATAGGAATCAAGGGCGCTTCCGTCGGAAGAATCTTAAAAACACTTTTGTCAGAGGTTCACCATAATATAATCGAAAACAAAAAAGAGCCCTTACTGATAAGGGCTAAAGTGTTAATATGAAAAATAAAAGCAAAAACCGTTCTCATTGAGAACGGTTTTGTCTTATGGAGCTGGTAGTGGGATTTGAACCCACGGCCTGCGCATTACGAATGCGCTGCTCTACCACTGAGCCATACCAGCATTGCGCCCACATCTGCGAACGCAAGAGAGATTATATCATTTAACCATTAAAATGTCAAGATAAAAGTCCATTGGTAATTTAAAACCAATGGACTTTTGCAATTATCGTATCATCAATTCAAAGCCTGTTAAAACAATCAAAAATGCGAAGTTCAGCATAGAGAACTGAGCAACATATTTTCCTGTTCTGCCGGGCTGGTCTTTGGAATATTCACGGAAGGTTATCAAGCTTGCCAAGGAGGAAATAAGAGTTCCTACACCGCCGATGTTAACGCCGATTAAAAGGGAAGAATAATCGCTTGTAAAGTTGGAAAGCAATACAGCCGAGGGAACATTACTGATAAACTGACATGATATAACGCTGAATAAAAGAGTATTTTTTTCAAGCAAGCCTGAAAGCAAAAGTCTTATAGGCTCGATTCTTGCCATATTTCCTGCAAAGATAAAGAAGAAAACAAAGGTAAGCAAAAGAGGATAGTCAACATCCCTCAAAGCCTTTCTGTCAACAAATAACAAAACCGCAGGAATTGCAATCAAGCCGACAAAATAGGGAATACCTCTGAAAACTATTGCAATGGAAAGTGCAAATAAAGCCAAAAGCAAGGCTGTTCTCTTTTTGGGAATGTAAATAGGCTCATCCTCTTGAACGATAGGCTCGGGACGAACAAAAACAAAACAGCAAACGGTTATCAATAAAACCGAAATGGCAAAGGGAATTATCATTATTTGAACAAATTCCAAATCGGGAATATTGAATTTTGAATAAAGATAAAGGTTTTGAGGATTGCCAAAGGGGGTAAGCATTCCGCCTAAATTAGCAGAAATATTCTGCATAATAAAGGTAAACGCCATGTATTTTTCCTTGCCTGTTGTTTTTAAAACAAGATAACCGAGAGGAAGAAATGTTAATAAAGCCATGTCATTTGCAATAAGCATCGAGCCTATAAAGGTAATATAAACCAATGCCAAAACAGCCGACTGAATGGTTTTGAATTTAGAAACAAGCTTTCCTGCAAGCATATAAAAGAAATTGATGTTTCTTAATGCACAAACCACAGCAAGAACACAGAAAAGACAAGCCAAGGTTTTGAAATCAAAATATCCGATATATTCCTTATCAATCGGAACGAAAAACATGGTTATTAATGCCGCGAAAAATGCGATTATCATAACCGTATTGGTTTTAGCAAAATTGATTATTTTTTGCATAATAAAAATCCCCAAACCAAAATTTTCTCATTTTAAAATTTCCGTTGGGGATTATAACATTATTTTATTGTTCTTTCAATCGTAAAGATTTATGAATTTTAAGTATTTTAAATACTTAGATTATTCAAAATTAATATTCCGAGCCTTCGACCTCTTTGTTTTTCATAAACAATACAACAATTATGCCGATGACCAATACTATTGTAACGCCGAGACCGCCCTCGGGACCGAAATCTCCGCCGTTGAATAATGTACCGCTGCCTGCATATTCTGTTGTGAAAATCGAGTCACCTGCATTAGAGCCGCTTACCTTAAATCCAAAGATGTTACCTTGTGCAAAATTCCAAATAGAGTGAATTGCGCTGATGCCCCAAATATTGCCTCTGCGGAGATAATATACAGCCGCAAAGATACCGAAAAGGGTAAGGTTGAAAAGACTCAAGAAATTAATACCGGGGTTTGCAAGATGAAGCGCCGCAAATGCTATCGAGCTAATAAACACAGCCAAGGTCATATTTTTGGTTGCACCCATTGTTGTGAAATAATAGCTGCGAACCAAAACCTCCTCGCTCATGCCTTGAACCAAAAATCCGCAGAAAAGCAAAATTATAGCAAAAAACGATGCATTTGCATTAAAGCCCTTAAATTCACCTTGACCGCTAACAAGAATAATTCCAAAAACAGCGGTGAACATTATAAGACCTACAACCAAGCCTACGATATATTCCTTTACGGCGTTCTTTTTTGTAAATCCGTAGGTGAAAAGACGTCTGTTTTCAAATTTGGTGCAATAAAGCATTGCCGCAATTGTAGTGCCTACGGTGGCAAATAATGTTACTGCTGTAAGCCAGCTGGGCATATTCATGGAGAAATCCATAATTGCATTAGGGTCGGTTGCGCCCGATTGAACAATATCCCAAAATTCTGCACTTGTAAACATATATACCATTGTAGGAACGGTTACGATAGCGCCGTTAATCATAGAGCCTACAAAGAATATAAGCAAAAATACCAATGTGGGCTTTATAATTCCGCGAACCTTCGCTGTTGCATAAGCTTCGCCGAATATGTTGTTTGTACCTAAAAGCTTGTTCATAATAATCTCCTTTATCAAATGTGAAATTATAATATCACAAATAAAAAA
>JAZSFY010000124.1:0-3198 GCA_045532415.1 Eubacteriales bacterium
CGTCAAAAAATGAACGCTCTTGATCTAGTGTAAATGAAATATATGTATCTGAGCTTTGGCTGATTATTTCCTTTATAACGGCATATTCCTGCTCTGTAAAGGTATAATAGCTGTCGATAAAAACGCAAGCATCCTTGAAAAATGGCTTGGAAGGAAGCTCATTGCCAAGACGTGTTAATGCATCCTTAGGGTCGAAAACATCGTTTCCAAAGCTTTTTTCATATTCGGCATAAATCAAACCTATATCATGAAGCTTGGACATAAGGCGCTCGTCGGATTCAAGGATACCGCTTTTTAATGAATCGGTTATCATATCGGGGGTTATCAATGCCATTTTCATTCTCGAAATTAATGTGAAAACTGACATTGCAAAATCGGGGTCTGATGACAAGGCGGAATATTCCTTTAATTGAGGCTTTAATTCCTCTGCCACAAGGGACAAAAGGGCGCACGCGCCCCCTTTATCCATATTATTCACCGCCAAGCCGCCAAAATCACGAGCAATACGGTTGGGCAAGCGTTCAAAATTAAGTACCTCGCAGAGAAGGTTACAGCCATCACCAAAGCGTTGGCAGATTGCCCCTTCATAATCTACCGATTGCTGCTCGGGGACTATAACAAAGCATTTTTTACCCTTTTCCAATGCTTTTCCCAAGGAGGCAAGAATATATTCGGTTTTTCCGCTGCCGGAAGGGCCTATTACACGGTAAAGCATATTATCACCAAAACAGTTCAAGAATTTTAAATCGGAAAACATATTTTTTCTCTGTAAAAACATCTCCGTCATTTTCCGCAATTTCGGGAGAATAAAAATCTGTGGCTTGAGAGGCCGAGGTACAAAGAGGCGGAAACAAAACGCACCACCAATTGTTTCCCTGTGCCTTTCCTAAATTAATACGCAATGATAAGTAATTACCCGAAGGAAGAGTGAAATCCTCATATACACGGGTTGGGTAGGATTCATAGCCCCATTGAGCTTTTGCATTGTAATCGGTTCTGTTTTCGGCAAGAACACGGTTGGCAACCCTTTCTATTTTTTCAAGATTGCCTTCTACTGCTTTGCAGGCAGAATCCATGTCATGATTCTCCTCAAAAAGCTCTCCGCATTCGGTAAGTATAGCATCACGTACAAGAAGCTTTATGCTTTGGGCTTCTTCGCTGTTGTCATCTGCAAGAACATGAAGCCTTATGACATTATCATAAACCTTTGCTTCGCTTCGTGGAACAAGCAGGTCAACAACATTTAAAAGCAGAAAGCAGGAACAGAACAATGCGATTAATTTTGTTTTCATAGTAAATTCTCCTTTTCCTTGTGACTTGATTGTTAACAAAGAAAAGGAGAGTTATTCAAAAAGTTATATAGTTTTACAGGGGTAAACATTATAGCCAAGCTTTGAAAGCGCGTTTGACGCCCTTTCAACATCAGCCTCGCTCTCGAAAACACCGAAAACAGAAGGTCCGCTTCCCGAAAGGTGGGCAGATAAGGCTCCGTTAGAAAGCATAAGCTCTCGGATTTCCTTGGTTTCGGGAGCAAGCACATCTGCAACAGGCTCAAAAGCATTGCCAAAGGATGATATAAGACTTATGCTGTCGCCCTTAGGCAGACACTCCAAAAAGCTTTCAGAATCATTTCTGGGAGGCAGATTTAAGGCGTCATATTCACGGTAAACCGCAGGAGTAGAAAGCCTTGCCTGCCCGATAGCTATAAGAATATTGAAATTGGGAACATTTTCGAGGGGTGTTAGAACCTCGCCTCTGCCTTGGCAGAGCGCCGCCCTTCCCAAAAGACAAACCGAAATATCCGAGCCTAAGGATGCCGCTATTTCAAACAAATCATTATCATCCAAGGGGTTGGAATAAAGCTCATTCAATCCTCTTAACACCGCGGCAGCATCGGCAGAGCCTCCGCCCAAGCCTGCAGGAAAGGGGATGTTCTTTGTGAGGTGGATTTCGGCAAATGATTTTATTCCCGATTTCTCGAAAAATCTGTTTGCCGCACGTACACACAAATTATCATCGGTTTCCAAGGAAGGAATATTGCATTTAAATGAAAGATGATCGGATTTTTCTATAATAAGCTCGTCACAAAGAGATACAGGAACCATAACAGATTCAAGCTCGTGAAAGCCGTCGTCACGAACTCCCTTAATATCCAATGTGAGATTAATTTTGGCATAAGCTTTTATTTTCATAAGCTTTTTACAAAATCCTCAATACGTTCAATAGCTGTACGTATATGCTTTAACGAATAAGCATAAGAGATTCTTGCAAAGCCCTTACCGCTTTCACCGAATGCGCTTCCGGGTACTATTGCACATTTCTTTTCATAAAGAAGACGTTCGCAGAAAACCTCGTCATCGATGCCAAAGCTTCTAAGGTCTGCAAATACATAGAATGCACCCTCGGGAAGTAATGTCTTGATACCGATTCGGTTAAGCTCGCTTACAATAAGGTTACGGCGGGCTTCATATTCACCCTTCATATATTCGATGTCAGCATCGCCGTTTTTCAATGCCTCAATAGCGGCATATTGGCTTGTTGTAGGAGCGCACATTATTGCATACTGATGTATTTTTGCCATTTGCTCGGTGAAATGCTTGGGTGCAAGAGTATAACCCATTCTCCAGCCTGTCATTGCATAAGCCTTGGAAAAGCCGTTTGCGATGATAGTGCGCTCGCGCATATCAGGGAGAGATGCAATAGAAATATGCTTTTCGCCATAGGTCAATTCTGCATAAATCTCGTCGGAAAGTACACAGATATTAGTGCCGCGCAAAACCTCGGCAATAGCCTCCAATTCCTCTTTTCTCAAAACAGAGCCTGTGGGGTTGTTGGGGAAAGCAAGGATAAGAAGCTTTGTCTTTTCGGTAATTGCATTTTTTAACTGCTCGGCTGTAAGCTTAAATTCGTTTTCGGCAGAAAGATTTATGGTAACAGGAGTACCGCCTGCCAAGCTTACAATAGGGCTATAGCACACAAAGCAGGGCTCGGGAACGATAACCTCGTCACCGGGTTCTACCAAAGCGCGCACAGCGATATCAATCGCTCCGCTACCGCCTACTGTAACAATAATTTCGCTTTTGGGGTCATATTCAAGACCAAAACGGCGCTTTTGATATTTAGCGATCTCCTCGCGCATTTCGATCATGCCGTTGTTTGCGCTGTAATATGTAAGCCCTTCTTCAAGGGATTTAATAC
>JAZSFY010000183.1:0-3250 GCA_045532415.1 Eubacteriales bacterium
CAACGCTTGCCACAAGCTGGTTGTCGGGATTTTGAAAAACCATTCCGCATTTTTTGCGTATTTCAAAGGCATTTTCCTCGTCTGCCGTGGACATACCGTCAACAAGGACGATTCCCTCGTTAGGCAATAAAATACCGCAAAGAAGCTTTGCCAATGTGCTTTTGCCACATCCGTTATGACCTAATATGGCAACATAACTGCCTTTTTCGATATCAAGATCTATTCCGTTTAAAACCTTTGGTTCCTCGGGAGAATATGAAAATTCCAACCCTTTAGCCGAAATAAAAGACATTTATAAACTCCGTGATTAATAGATATTAAGGTGTCCATCTTGAAGCGGCACCGCAGGGAAGTATTCCTCCACCGATTTCAACAGGAATACCCAATTCGTCGCTTTCGACCTTGCCGCCGAATTTCTTGGTATGCTTTCTCAAAACATATCCGTTTGTAGCGGCAGAAAGACCTGTTGTATAGGAATTAAGTAATACAAACAAGGGATTATCCGAAAGGACCTGACAAACCAATTCTACAAATTCATCAAGGCTTTCCTCGATTATCCATTTTTCTCCGTTGGGACCTCTGCCGAATGAGGGAGGGTCGAGAATAATGGCATCGTATTTGTTGCCTCTGCGAATCTCTCTTGCTACAAATTTAAAGCAATCGTCAACAATATATCTGATTCTGTCATTTGGAATAGCCGACAGCTCGGCATTTCGCTTTGCCATTCCGACAATTCTCTTTGATGCATCAACGTGGCACACAAACGCACCTGCCTTTGCGGCGGCAACGCTTGCGCCTCCTGTGTAAGCAAAAAGGTTCAAAAGCTTTATTTCGCGTCCGCTTTCCTTTATAAGCTTGGTAAACCAATCCCAGTTTGCGGCCTGCTCGGGGAATAATCCTGTGTGCTTAAAGCCCATGGGGGATATTTCAAATTTAAGGTCACCGTAGGAGATAACCCATTGGTCGGGAGTGTCCTTCTTAATCCATTCTCCTCCTCCCGAACGGGAACGGCGATAGATACCCTCGGCCTTTTTCCAGCCCCGGTGGTCGCGTTCGCCCTTCCAGATAACCTGAGGGTCTGGACGGATAAGGGTATAATCGCCCCATTTTTCCAATCTTTCGCCGCCCTCGGCGTCAATCAATCTATAATCCTGCCAATTATCAGCAATATACATATTTCATTACTCCGTAAAATTATCGCTAAAGGTCATTTGCTCGGTCATATTTGCAGGAACCTCCAAGCCTAAATGGCGGTATGCTCCTGCTGTGGCGCATCTTCCTCTCGGAGTGCGGTTGATGAAGCCTAATTGAAGCAAATACGGCTCATAAACGTCTTCTAAGGTTATGGGCTCCTCGCCTATAACCGCCGCTAATGTTTCCAATCCAACGGGGCCGCCGCCGAAATGCTTGATTATTGCGGTTAACATTCTTCTGTCAACCGAATCAAGGCCCAAGCCGTCAACCTCCAAGGCATCCAATGCTGTTCTTGTTATGTCAAAATCAATTACACCTGTACCCTGAACCATTGCAAAATCCCGAACTCTTTTCAAGAATCGGTTAGCAATACGAGGGGTTCCTCGGGAACGAAGGGCAATTTCATATGCGCCGTCGGCTGTTATGGGGAATCCGAGAATTTTCGCAGAACGGGTTACGATAAGAGAAAGATCCTCGGGAGAATATAATTCAAGACGGAACAGCATTCCGAATCTATCTCTGAGAGGAGAGGAAAGCTGGCCTGCTCGTGTGGTGGCACCAATAAGAGTGAAGGGCTTGAGAGGGATTCTGATAGATCTTGCAGAGGGTCCCTTGCCCATCATCATATCAAGGGCGAAATCCTCCATTGCAGAATATAAAACCTCCTCTACCTGACGGGGCAGACGGTGAATTTCGTCAATAAAAAGAATATCGTTCCGTTCAAGGGTTGTGAGCAATGCCGCAAGGTCGCCCTTTTCAATAGCAGGGCCGCTTGTTATCTTAAGATTAACCCCAAGCTCGCTTGCTATAATACAAGAAAGGGTGGTTTTACCCAAGCCGGGAGGGCCATGGAACAAAACATGGTCAAGGCTTTCGTTTCTTTGTGCGGCAGCTTTAATAAATACCGAAAGGTTGTCCTTAACCTTCTGCTGACCTACATATTCCGACAAGGTTTTGGGACGGAGAGAAAACTCCGATTCAACGTCCTCGGCGGAAAATTCTGCTCCCGTTATTCTGCTTTCAAAATCGAAATCCTCGGAATAATCGGGAATTTTGGAATTAATAGGCATTTGTTATTTTACCCCCTCTCCAAGTATTCTTAATGTTTGGGCGATAAGCTCCTCGAGAGGAAGCGATGTGTCTATTTTTTTCATGATATCAATAATTTTAGCTCTGGGAAATCCATATACTGTAAGAGTATCGATAACCTGCATAACCTTTTCATTATCCTGAGGCGCAGAGGGCATAATCTGAGCCTCGCCTGCTCCGATTTTATCCTTAAGCTCGATAATAAGCTTTTGTGCGGTTTTCAATCCTACACCGGGAGCTTGAGCAATTGTTTTTGGGTCGTTATTAGCGATTGCGCTTCTTAATCCGTCGGCTGTTAATGTGCCCAAAATCGACATACCTGCCTTTGGACCGATACCCGAAACAGAAATAAGACGAACAAACAGGTTCAATTCATCCTCTTCGGGAAAGCCGTAAAGAGAAATATTATCCTCGCTTACCGCCATGTATGTATAGAGAAGCACCTTTTTGCCGTAATATGCCGAAAGCTTGGAGGCTGTTGCCGAGGAAATTCCCAATTTCAAACCGACACCGCCGCATTCAACAACAGCAAAATCGCCGTTAAGCTGAGCTAATGTACCGTTTACAAAATGTATCATATTCCGCTTCTCCTTATCTGTAATTTGCCATTCTGTTGCCGTGGCATATTGCCAATGCCAGGGCGTCTGCCGTGTCGTCGGGCTTTGGTGTTTCCTTTAATCCCAACAACAATCTGACCATATATTGAACCTGCTGCTTTTCGGCTCTGCCATAGCCGACAACCGAGCTTTTTACCTCCAAGGGAGTGTATTCATAAATGTCAACATTGCATTTTCTGGCGGCAAGCAAAATAACACCTCTTGCCATTGCAACGTCGATTGCCGTTGTGGTATTGCTGTTGAAAAACAATTCCTCGATTGCCATACAATCGGGCTTATACCGCTGAAGCAATTCGATCATTCCGTCATATATTTCGTTAAGGCGGTTTTCAAGTCGGATCGTAGCCATG
>JAZSFY010000335.1:0-6403 GCA_045532415.1 Eubacteriales bacterium
TAAATAAAATGTTAAAAAAGTAACTAGAAACCCTGCAAAATCAAGAAATAGTGGTTATGTGAAAAATGACATATTTACTTCATTATCATTGGTAAATTTGGTCGAAATTTTTCGTTTCTTATTAAAAAAAATTCTCAATTAGTATTGACAAATGGTTTTGATTTATGTATAATAAGTTGACCGATGAGAAATGGGTAAATTGATATTCAGGTTTCGGCTTTTGAATATCAAAACATATAGCAAAACCGTTATGACAAATCGGTCGAAAAAGGCTGGTTTGTCTTTTTATTCGTTTGGTAAATTTTAAATAAATTATTTTTCGGGAGGAACTTCAAAATGGAACACATCAATTGGAATGGTTTTGTTGGTGGAGCTTGGCAGGAAGAAATCAACGTTGCCGACTTTATCCAAAAGAACTACAAAGAGTACAAGGGCGACGCAAGCTTTCTTGCTGGCGCTACCGAACGTACTAACGAATTAATGAAGAAGGTTCAAGCCCTTTTCGCGCTTGAAAGACAGAACGGCGGTGTTCTTGATATTGACACTAAGACCGTTTCCACAATCAATGCTTATGCACCCGGCTACATCGATAAGGATAATGAGCTTATCGTTGGCGTACAGACCGACAGCCCTCTCAAGAGAGGCGTTAACCCTTTCGGCGGTATGAGAATGTGCGTTCAGGCTTGCGAAGCATACGGTCACAAGCTTGACGATTCCGTAAAAGAAAAGTTTGCTTATACAAATACACATAACGACGGCGTATTCAGCGCTTATACAAGCGAAATGCGTGCTGCTCGTAAGTGCCACGTTCTTACAGGTCTTCCCGATGCATACGGCAGAGGCAGAATCATCGGCGACTATCGTCGTATCGCTCTCTACGGTGTAGACAGACTTATCGAAGGCAAGAAGAAGGATAAGGCTGCTCTTGCTAAGGTTGACGCTAACGTTGACACAATCCGTGCAAATGAAGAACTCCATTTCCAGATTAAGGCTCTTAACGAAATCAAGGAAATGGCTCTCTCCTACGGCTATGATATCAGCCAGCCTGCTTCTAACGCTCTTGAAGCTGTTCAATGGACATACTTCGCATACCTTGCAGCTATAAAGGAACAGAACGGCGCTGCAAACTCTCTCGGCAGAGTTGGTACATTCTTCGATATCTATTTTGAACGTGATATCGCTAACGGTGTTCTTACTGAAGAAGGCGCTCAGGAAATCATGGACCACTTCGTAATGAAGCTCCGTATCGCTCGTCACCTTCGTACTCCCGAATACAACGAGCTTTTCGGTGGCGACCCCATGTGGATTACCGAAGTTGTTGGCGGTATGGGCAATGACGGCAGAACTCTTGTTACCAAGACAAACTTCCGTTTCCTCAACACCCTTTACACTCTCGGTCCTGCACCCGAACCCAACCTTACTGTTCTTTGGTCTCAGGATCTTCCTGAAGGCTTCAAGAAGTTCTGTGCAAAGGTTTCCGCAGATACCGACTCTATCCAATATGAAAACGATGATTTAATGCGTCCTGACTACGGCGATGACTATGCAATTGCTTGCTGTGTTTCTGCTATGAAGGTTGGTAAGGATATGCAGTTCTTCGGTGCAAGATGCAATCTTCCCAAGCTCCTCCTCATCGCTATCAACGGTGGTTACGATGTATCCAGCGGTATGCATATCGGTCCTCAGATGTCTGTTCTCGAAGGCGACAAGCTCGACTACGATGAAGTAATGGAAAGAATGGATATCTATCTTGCATGGGCAAGCAAGCTCTATGTAAACACAATGAACATCATCCACTATATGCATGACAAGTATGCATACGAAAGCTTGATGCTCGCTCTCCATGATACCGATGTTCACCGTTTCATGGCATTTGGTGTTGCAGGCTTGTCTGTTGTAGCTGACTCCTTGAGTGCTATTAAGTATGCAAACGTTAAGCCTCTCAGAGATGAAAACGGCTTCATCGCTGAATTTGAAACAACCGGCGACTTCCCCAAGTATGGTAACGACGATGACAGAGTTGACCTTATGGCTAAGGATATGGCTCACAAGGTTATCACCGAGCTTCGTAAGACTCCTACCTACCGTAACGCTGAACACACACTTTCTATCCTTACTATTACTTCTAACGTAATGTACGGTAAGAATACTGCTGCTACACCTGACGGCAGAAAAGCAGGCGAGCCCTTCGCTCCCGGTGCTAACCCCATGCACAACCGTGAAGAAAACGGCGCTCTCGCTTCTCTTAACTCTGTTGCTAAGATCGACTTCTGCGATTGCCGCGACGGTATCTCCAATACCTTCTCCATCACTCCCGATGCTCTCGGTAGAACTGATGACGAACGTATTGATAATCTCGTTAACATTCTTGATGGTTACTTCGCAAAGAACGCTCACCACATCAACGTTAACGTTATGAACCGTGAAACTCTTATGAAGCCTTACGAAAATCCCGAAGATTATCCTAACCTTACAATCCGTGTTTCCGGTTACGCAGTTAACTTCTGCAAGCTTTCTCGTGAACAGCAGCGCGAAGTTATCAGCCGTACCTTCCACGAAACTGTATGATAAAAAAAGACATTACCGGTAAGGTTCATTCCATCCAGAGTCTTGGGACTCTGGATGGGCCCGGTGTTCGTTTTGTGGTATTTACCCAAGGATGCAATCTTCGTTGCGGTTGCTGCCATAATCCCGACACATGGGAAATGGACGGCGGTGATGTTTATACTGCCGAGGAAATTTTTAATAAGGCTGTACGCTTTAAAGAATATTTCCGCGAAGAAGGCGGTATAACCTTTTCAGGAGGAGAACCTCTCCTTCAGCCCGAATTTGTAAAGGCGGTTTTCCAAATGTGTCATGAAGTAGGTATAAATACCTGCCTTGATACATCGGGGAGCATTATGAACGAAAAGGTTGCAGAGCTTTTGGAGCATACCGACAGAGTATTATTGGATATCAAATATACTGATGATGCTTTGTACCACGCTCATGTTAAATGCGGTATGGACAAGCCCTTGAAATTTTTGGATTATCTCGAGGAGCATAATATCCCTGTAACTGTAAGACAGGTTATTATTCCAACTCTTAATGATAACGAAGAAAATATCTATAAGCTTAAATCTATCGTTGATAATCATGAATGTGTTGATAAGGTTGAATTGTTGCCCTTTAGAAAGATTTGTCAGGTAAAATATGATAAAATGGGACTTGAATTCCCGTTTGCATCTATACCTGAACCTGAAAGGGAAGTTATCAAATCCTTTGAGGCAATATTGGAAAACTAACAATATAAATCCCCAGAGAATTCTCTGGGGATTTTAGTTTTGACATAGGCAATAAAAGACACATCATTATGGAATCAACCATAATGATGTGCCCTTTTGTATAATTTATTTTAAATATCTATTATTTTTGTTCATTTGATCTAACAGAATTACTTGTGTTTCTAAGTAATTCTTCTGCATTTACCTGAAAAAGCTTTGCCAATGCAAATAAATTAGATGTGCTTGGGTCTGATGTGCCGTTTTCCCATTTGGAAACCGCTTGTCTGCTTACGCCTATGCTTTCCGCTACAAATTCTTGTGTCATATTACAGCGTATGCGGTTTTCTTTAATGGTTTGTGCTAGGGTTTTTCGCACTTCTGCGTTCTCTTGCTTGATTTGGTTAGCTTTGTGGGCTCTTAATAATGTTCTTATAATGATTATTAAGGCGACAATTCCGAAAATAAACAAAAGAAAAAATGCGGCTATGATTAATAATGCAAATATACTCATAATATTCTACTCCTTTCGCATCTATTATAGCAAAAGACAGCGGTTGCGTCTACCAACTATTACGCAACTTTATGATATTTTGGTCAAATCAGTAAACATTTGTCATAAATAGACACATCATAAAGGATTTGTCCAAAATGATGTGTCTTTTTAATGAATTATTTAAGTATATAATTACCGAAGCAGGCTCTCTTTAAGAGGAAATAGTCGCGGGCTTCAATTTGATCGTTGTGATTGATATCGGCAGCAAGTTTTTGATATTCATCAAGGGAATATATGTCAAAACAAGCGCTTTTGAGGATAAAGTAGTCACGAGCTTCGATTTGTCCGTTTCCGTTTATATCGCCAAGCATAAAACTTCTAGAATTCATTTCATAGCCGCAAACGGTACAAAGTTGCACTTGGCCGCTTTGTTCGTCATCAATCCAATCGCCTGCGATGTGTTCGGAAAATTCAAGAATTTCACCGCAGGAGCATTCTTTCCAATGGTTTTGAGCGTCATTATGCCAATCGTTTTCGCCGGCAGAGCATATATGCTCGTAAACTTCGCCTGCGGTAATATCAACTTCCGAAATAAACACCCAATTTCCGCTGACAAATCGCAATTCAACATATCTTGCTTTTTTATTGACAGGTAAAGTGATCTTTTCTACTGTTGTAAATCCGTTGACATTTGCGATGTCGGTAGGTTCTGCTGTTTTAACACTTCTAAAATCGGTTCCGTTATCAGAAACTAAAACCTGAATCGAAGCAGGGGCGGTAACACCATATCCCAAATCGCTAGTTCCAAAATAAACATCAACTGTGCCTATATTTTTCGCTTCGCCAAGGTCAAAAGTAATTCTGTGGTAGCGGGTATTGATATATTCAGGAGTATTATGATGGAATCCTACCCAACAATTGTTTATTATGTCTTCTGCTCCTATGACACCGTCTATAAGACTATTTCCGCCCTCATCGGGATAGGTGATAGCGGCATTTTCATCCCAACCCCAGTTTGTTTCGGCACTGCCTTGGCGGTAGAGGTCGGAGGTGGTATACGTGGAAGATGCATCGAGATCATCCGTATCGGGAACTATATTGGAGTCGTAACAAACTTCAAGTTCATCTACCCATGTGAAGGAGCCGGTAGGCTTGATGTTAAACTTAACATATCGCATTTGAACAGGGGAATTAAGGGCCGCAGTGAACATATCTCTGTTCCACGAGCCCTTTGCGTTATTGGTGTTAGTTGTTCCAATGGTTGATTTTACTGCTGCAACGGCTGTAGACCAATTAATTTTATCGATGGAATAGGAAATATTAACAATAGAAGGTGTTCCAACACCGGCGGCTGCTATCCAGCCAAAATAGCCTTTGAATGTATTGGCATTCATGGTGGCACCAAGGTCTAGGATGATTTCGGGTTGCACAGATGACCATGCACTGTAACGGGAATCCCAACCGTTTGCATAGCTTTTGTAGCCATCGGTAAGACGTATTCCGTCATCGTCAAGATCCACATAGGTATCATAAGTAGGTGCAGGCGCAGAATATGTTGCGCCGTAGGAAAGAACCGCAACATCGTTTGTTGCGTTTTGAAGAAGAACTGTTGTCTTTCCAATTGCTTCAAAATCCAATTCGGATGCAGAAAGAAGATTGGTTGCATTATTTGCGAGCATAGAAATATATGCCGACATATTAGTGTCAACGTTTGAATTTAATGCATTTGTCACGGCTGTGGAAATGGTAGAATTATAGGTGAAAGTATGTGTTGCATTCTTAACAAAGGTTGTGTTTATGTCTGCGGTTATTGCTGTGAATCCTTCGCCAAGATCAGGGGAGGGAATTGTAATAAGCGCGCCTTCTGTGCCTACTATAGTATATTGTTTAAGTATTTTTCCGCTGTTGTCTTTACAAACAATAGTCATTTCAGCTCTTTTATAGTTTTCATATTTAGATGCAAGGTATTCGGCAACAAGGCTGGCAAAATATCTACGTCCTGTTTCACTTTGGTGAATGCCGTCACCGGCAATTATATAGTCCTTCAAATTGGAAATATTGGAATATTCATAATTTCCATCAATGAGACCGCAACCGTATTTAATTGCAACTTCACGCATAGCATTGCAATATTTAGGCATATTGCCATAGTTGTAGTTGCTACCGCCTGCGGTATAATACGGTGCATAAACAGGGTTGGGCGTGAGGAAAACTACATCAATACCTTTGGCAGTAATCATCTTAGCGAACTTCTCTAAATTTGCACGATAGGCTTCGACGGAAGTCATGCTGCAGGTATTTATTGTGTTGTAGGATTGGTCATTCATACCAAGACAGACTACAACCACATCCGGATTTTGGTTCAAAACCTCATTTTGCAGACGTGTGGCAGCCATATCGGTGGAATCGCCGCCTCTGCCTGCATTATACACTTCTGCCCCTGTGAAGGTAGCGAGATAATCGGGATAGGCATTTGTAAAAATAGCATTACCGTATTCGTCGGTGGCGCCCGTTTGGGATGAGCCAAAATGAGTAAGGCTGTCACCGAAGCACACAATCTTCATATCTTTAACCAATGTAACAGCCGAAGCTGAAACTGGAATTAAAGAAAAAATCATTATTGTCGCCAAGGTAAAGGAAATCAATC
>JAZSFY010000220.1:0-1564 GCA_045532415.1 Eubacteriales bacterium
GGAATCGGTTGCCCCGGTACAGTTGACCCCCAAACAGGAATAGTTATTGTCGCAGGTAACCTAAGATTGAAGAACGAGCCTATTGCTCCGAGAATTTTTGAAAAGCTGAATATTCCTACATTCATTGAAAATGACGGAAGCTGTGCCCTTATCGGCGAGCATTGTGCAGGTGCCTGCAAGGGCTCTCCCGACTGTGTTATTATTACAATCGGTACAGGAATCGGCGGTGCCATAATTTTAAATGACCATTTGGTTCGCGGATATAAGCTTGGCGCAGGAGAATTAGGTCATTTTGTTTTCGACCGTAACGGCGAACAATGCACCTGCGGCTTAAAGGGATGCTTTGAGCAATATGCATCTGCGTCTGCTCTTATGGCACAAACAAAAGCGGCTATTGAAGAGAATCCCGACAGTATCCTTGCTCAAGAGGGAAAAGACGGTGTTACGGGTATAACACCCTTTACCGCTAAAGAAAAGGGGTGCCCTGTTGCAAAAGCGGTTCTCGAGGAATACGGACGTATCCTTGCCGACGGCTTGAACAGCCTTGCACATATTTTCCAACCCGAAATTATTGCTATTTCAGGCGGTATTGCAAACCAAGGCGAGAATCTTCTTTCACTTATAACACCTAATCTCTTGCCCTATACAACGGTTGCAACAACAACCTTAAATGGCGACGGCGGAATAATCGGTGCTTCTCTTTTGGGAACCGAATATGTAAAATGATAAAAACGGCAGGTTATCCTGCCGTTTTGGTTTGTTATATGGTTGGAATCTACATGCTCAGCATTTCGCTTAAATCATAAGGAGTATTTTGGTAAACATAATAATTCAGCCAGTTTGCATAAAGCAAATGGGCATGAGCCTTCCAAACATTAATAGGCTCCTTTGTTGGGTCGTCATCAGGGAAATAATGCTTGGGAATCTCGGGATTAATTCCCTTGGCAACATCACGCTCATATTCATTTCTTAATGTGTCGAAATCATATTCCCCGTGACCTGTTACAAAAAATTCTCTGCCGTTTTTGTTAGCAACAAGATAAATGCCTGCTTCTTCCGATTCTGCAAGAATAATAAGGTCATCGCATTTTTCGATATCCTCTCTCTTGATATATGAATATCTGGAATGGGGCGCAGAGAATTCCTTGTTAAAGCCTCTTACAAGGGGATATTCGGGCATTAAATTCTTGTGTCTGAAAATACCCGAAACCTTTTTGTCCAAAGCATATTTTTGTATGCCGTGATTTATATATAAGCCTGCAAAGGCACCCCAGCAAACGTACATTGTTGAATAAACATTGGTGTGAGCCCATTTAACAATATCCCAAAGCTCGTCCCAATAGTCAACATCGGTAAAATCAAGTGATTCTACGGGGGCACCTGTAACAATCAAGCCGTCAAATCTTTGATTCTTAACCTCATCAAAGGTTTTGTAAAACGTTGATAAATGCTCCTCGGGAGTATTCTTAGAACGGTGAGAAGCAGGATTAAGCAAAGTTATGTCAATTTGAAGGGGAGTATTGGACAAAAGACGCAAAAACTGTGTTTCGGTAAAGTCGGATCG
>JAZSFY010000039.1:0-11447 GCA_045532415.1 Eubacteriales bacterium
TGACAGCCAAAGGTTATAACGCAAGCCTTCTTTCCCTTGGTTTGGGATTGGAGAGAATAGGCTATATCATATTGCTTTTCAATTTCGTTTTCTTTAATATAAATTTCGTTCATCAGAATGGTGTTCCTGCACAAATATAAATTTCTTTTAAATATTGAATATCATTGTAATTTTCGATTACAACTCCTCCTTTTGAAGCAGAGGAATGTATTATTTTTCCGTCACCTAACCACATGGCAACATGGCCCTTGAAAAACAGCAAATCGCCCTTTTTAAGGTCATCAAAGGGAATTTCTTTTAAATTCGGAGATTTGTCTATACAGGCATCACGCCAAATATCTATTCCGCAAAAGCGGTAGGCATTAAAGCACAAGCCCGAGCAATCGATTCCCAATGGAGTTCTTCCGCCCCAGCGGTATTGAACACCCAAATAGCTTTTAGCAACGCTTATAATGCTTTCCCTATCAGGCTTATGGGAAATAGGCGAAATATGGCTTTTATTAATATAATAGGTCTGCCCGTTAACATAGGTAACATAAGCATAACGGCTGTTGTTTGGAGAGATTTCAGCCTTAATTCTCGAGCCCCGAGGTAATGTAAAAGCCGGACGAAGCTTATATCTCCCTTGGAAAAGAAGGTCTGCAAAGGGAGATGTTACAATATAATCAGGCTCGAAAAGCTTTTTGAAAAAGGCATCCTTGGAAACCCAGCCCTTATAGCCGTAATCTGTTTTAATTCTGTAAAATGCCCTTGTTTCCTCCAAAATTTCGGCGTTATCGCCGTAAAGAACCTCGTCAACCTGCTCTGACATAAAATCGGGAGCCTTAAAAACAGGAGCGAAGGGAACAGAAACCAACATCAAAAATCATCCTCTTATCAAATTTTTGTCATGGATAAATAAGTAAAACAAACGAAAAATAAATCTGAAAGGAGTTGATATTCTGAAAATTTTAAAGCATCTTTTGGCTTTATCAATCGTTTTTGCTCTGCTTCAAACCAATGTATCTGCCGATTCAAGGAGAATTAATTGGTTTTTCAAAAGCAAAGGGGATAATGCCCGACCTGAAATTATGGGCGGAGAGCAGAATAAAGGCATTGAAAATTGCCTTTATCTGGGCCCTGAGGGGGACAAAACCATTTATTTAACCTTCGATGCAGGATACTCTAACGAAAATGTAGAAAGTATCCTCGACACCTTAAAGGACAACAACATCCATGGGGCATTCTTTATTCTTCCCGGAATAATCAAAAACAGCCCCGAAATTGTCAAAAGAATGGCAGACGAGGGCCACTTAATATGCAACCACACCACAACCCACAAGGATATGTCAAAAATAAATTCTATTGAAGAATTTAAAAAGGAATTAAATGGTGCAGAGGAGGCATACAAAGCATTAACGGGCAAGGACATGGAAAAATACTTCCGTCCGCCCGAGGGAGCTTTTTCCGAGAAAACCTTGGAATTTTGCCAAGAATTAGGTTATACACCTGTATTTTGGTCATTTGCTTATGCCGATTGGGACAACGGAAAACAGCCTGACACCGAAAAATCAATAGCAAAAATAATTGACAATACTCATGACGGCATGGTTCTTTTGCTTCATCCTACAAGCAAAACCAACGCCGAAATTCTGCCCTCGGTTATCGCTCAATTAAGAGAAAAGGGATATACCTTCGGCACATTAGACCAGCTTTCCGAAAAATTAGGCATTTAAATAAGCCTATTCATTTTATTATACTCTAAACAAAAAAATAAATCAATGATTTAATCAAAAAAGATATGCTTTGCCCGCATATCTTTTTCATTAGCTTTTAGGATAATCCCTATTTTGCATATTCCTTTATTTTGTCGATAGCGCTTTTTTCAAGACGGGAAACATAGCTTCTTGATATTCCAAGCATATTCGCCACATCTCTTTGAGGATATGCCCTACCGTTCTTATTCAAGCCGTATCTAAGCATCATTATTTTACGTTCGCGGTCTGTAAGAACCGTTTTTATTGCATAAACAACCTTTTCCAGCTTTATTTTTCTGTCGATAGAATCTACAATGTCATCAGGGCAGGCGATTATTTCGAGATATGTAAGGGGATTTCCCTCTTTATCCACATCCACAGGGTCGTTTATAGAGGTAACCCCCGAATGCTTCTTTTGGGAACGGAAATACATCAATATTTCATTTTGAAGGCATTTGCCTGCATAGGTGGCAAACTGCGCCCCTTTTGTTACGTCAAAGCTGTCGATAGCCTTAATTAATCCAATAGTGCCTACCGAAATAAGGTCGTCCTGGTCCTTGGCTGTTGTGTAATATTTTTTCACAATATGTGCAACAAGACGGAGATTGTGCTCTACAAGCTTGTTCCTTGCGGAAATATCTCCGTTATGGGCTTTTATAAAAAGCTCTTTTTCCTCTGCCTTTGGCAATGGAGGAGGAAATGAATGGGCATCGGAGGTTCGCAAAAGCAGACAAAAGCATTTTGAAACCACCGACAAAAGAAAAGACAGCAAAAAAATCACCTCTGCAAATTATATGCAAGAGGTGATTTTGTTATGTTAACTTTTCAAAAGCTTATTTTTAAAACTTATCAGCTTTATAAACACCCAATACAAGTAATAATTCCTAGTTCTCAATATTTTTATTACACAAGCATTGTCATTTGTTCCGCTAATATTGTCTAAAACAATCCCAAACTCTTTACTATTTAAAACTTTCTGATTATACCGAAGTTTTTCGATCAAGCTCAAATCATCTCTTCCGAATATGTACTCAAACATTCCTACAAAATCCGCAAACCAATGATCGCAAAAAACCGCCATGCCACTCTCAGATATTAGTGGAAGCCTTACCGAAAACGGGAACGAATATATTGGGAAGAAGTCATCATATTTACGCGCCATCAAACTTTCGGGATTGGCACGATAATAATACAATTTGTTACGAATAACCACTCCTTGATCACATACCGAAAAATACTTCACATTAAATTCTACATCTTCGGCAAACGATCTATTTACGTCAAATCGTATATTACTATTTATCAGTTTACTTCTGTCATAAATCTTTGTAACGGTATATGCAGATAGTCCCGCTCGCCATATATCATAATATGTAGTCAAATCAGCATTCACATTAAATTTGTCTGTTGGATAATATTCCTCGCTATCATATGGGACGCGATATACATCACAAGTACAAAAAGAATCAAGGTTTTCATCGATCGCATTATGCATATATTCGCACCAATGAGGATCTACATAATCATCGCTGTCACAAAACATAATATATCTACCGAGGGCTTCTTGTATTCCTCTATTTCTTGTTACTGATACACCGCTGTTTTGCTGACTTAACACCTTTATTCTGCTATCCTTCAATGAATACTCAACGCAAATATCTGCAGATTTATCTTTACTTCCGTCATTGATTAAAAGTAATTCAAAATCCGAAAATGTTTGAGCCAAAATACTCTCTATACACGAAGCGATCGTCTTCTCAGCTTGATAAACTGGAACAATTATACTTATAATCGGCATATTTAACCTCTTTATTTACCCTGAATAACATGAAATCAACCCGAAAACCATATTGGATGTTAAATAAATTCTGCGCCCTTGGAAATCATAATTTCGCGGACAGCTTTTCCGTCGATGTCGCGAGGACATACATTGTTTTCTACACAAAGAGCAGCGGCAATACCTGCGGCTTCGCCCGATGAGCGGGCACAGGGCTGAATACGCAAGCTGCTTTGGGCGATAAACTCGGCGCCAAGGCATCTTCCCGTTATGAAAAGGTTATCCAAGCCCTTTACAACAAGGGTTTTATAGGGGATTTCATACCAAGGCTTGCCGTCATCGGCTTCGTCGCTATGTTTTTCACATTTAAGCTTCCAGCCGTGAACGTCAACGGGATAGTTGGACTGGCTGAACATATCGTCAAATTTACGTCTTGCCAAAAGGTCCTCTGCCTTCAAAACGTATTCTGTGATAATATTACGGCTTTCGCGTATACCAACCATAGGAGCGATTTCGGAAATATACGCATCCTCAAATCCGTCAAAATACTTTTTATAGAAATTCAAGTGGCGCAAAACCGCCTGCTTGCCTTCAAGCTGAGCGTTTGTTAAATGGTCGGGGTCGGTACCGTCGATTTTTTCGAAAAATTCGGGGCAGTTAAATGCAACGCAATTCTTTCTTGCCGCGCAGGGGAAGCATTGCCAATATGCTTTATCCTCGGGAATAAGGTCGCCGTTTGCAACAGCCTCGTTGAAAACATCGGAGAATGCACTCTTGTCCGAAGCGGTACAGCCCCCGTAGATTTGACCGTTCCAATAGCTTGCATCGCAGGTTTTTCCTGTGGTTTCAATCAAGCGGAGAATATATTGACCGAATTTTTCGGTGTCAACATTAGAAAGAATATATCTTAAGGATATAGGCTGATTTTTGCCTGTTTCGGGGTTGCCCTTGGTATATTCGGCGCCTGCACGGACCGAAACGTCGCCGTCGCCTGTACCGTCTATAAAGATTTTACCCTTTATAAGCCCAAGACCCTTTTTGTTGGCAACAACTATGGCAGTAACCTTGCCGTTTTCTACAACAGCATCAGCAATGAATGTATGGAGAATAACCTTTGCTCCTGCTTCAACACACAATTTTTCGATTACAGCCTTAAGCAAAAGAGGGTCGAAATTCGCGCCGCCTTTAATACATCCGTTAATCTCCTCCAGCTTGTCCCTAACCTTATTAGAAATATAGGAGCATTGGGGATTTCTTCCGTCGGGAATATGAGAATGCATCAAGGGCAAAACCAAAGCGTTTGTAGCGCTTCCGCCCAAGGAACCGAATTGCTCAACAACCAAAACACCCTTGCCCATATCAGCCGCAGATATTGCGGCAAAGGCACCTGCAACACCGCCTCCGCAGACAACTATATCGGCTTCGGCAAAAATAGGAAGAGATGAATAATCCATAATCTAATTCTCCTTTATTATTTAATCATCGAAAGAAATTCTTCTTCGTTTATAACGGGAATACCCAATGCTTGAGCTTTGGTAAGCTTGCTTCCTGCATCTGCACCACAGAGAACAAAGCTCGTCTTTTTGGAAACCGAGCCCGATGCGTTTCCTCCGTGGGCACGTATCAATGCCTCTGCCTCTTGACGCTTTAATGTAGGCAAAGTGCCTGTTACAACAATGGTCTTGCCCTCAAGGGAATTGCCCAAGGGCTTATCCTTGCTTTCGCCCGAAACGCCTGCGGCAAGCAATCTTTCTATCAAAATCTTAACATGGTCCATTTGGAAAAAGCGGACAACAGATTTTGCGCTTTCCAATCCGATGTCGTCGATTTTACAAAGGTCATCCTCTGTGGCGTTCATTACAGAATGAATATCACCGAATTTTGCCGCCAAGGTTTGGGCGGCCTTTTCGCCTATGTGACGTATTCCAAGACCGCAAAGAAGCTTTTCAAGCCCTGCGGATTTGCTTTTTTCGATAGCATCTATAATATTTTGTGCGCTTTTTTCACCCAATCGGTCAAGCTTGGCAATATCCTCTTTTTTCAGATAATAAAGGTCAGCCGCGCTTTTAATCAAGCCCTCGGAAACAAACTGCTCTACAACGCTTTCGCCGAGATTATCAATATTCATTGCGTTACGGGAAACAAAATGAACAATGCTTCGGCAAAGCTGGCTTCCGCAATCGGGATTTATACAGCGAACCGCAACCTCGCCTTCCTCACGGTGAACCCTTTCACCGCAGGAGGGGCAGACAGAGGGCATTTGGAAGGGAACCGCATTTTCAGGCCGTTTTTCCAACACAACCGAAATGATTTCGGGAATAATATCCCCTGCTTTTCTTATTCTGACGGTGTCGCCGATACGAACATCGCGTTCATTAATAAAGTCGATATTATGCAATGTTGCATAGGAAACTGTGCTTCCTGCAAGGCGCACGGGGTTTAATGAGGCTCTGGGGGTTAACACACCTGTTCTGCCAACCTGAATTTCAATATCCTTAAGAACCGTTTCGGCAATCTCCGCAGGATATTTATAGGCAACCGCCCAACGGGGCGCAGATGATGTTGAGCCCAATCTTTCACGAATCGACAGCTTGTCAACCTTTATAACTGCACCGTCAATGTCATAAGGGAATTGAGGGCGCATAGCTCCGATTTGGCGAACCGCTTCAACAACCTCATCTGCTGTTTGGCAGATAACGCCGCCGGGAGAAACAGTAAAGCCAAGGTCGGTCATCATCTTCAAGGAATCGGAATGACGGTCGGGCGCATTTTCGCCAAGCTGAAGATTGAATATAAAAATCTCCAAGCCCCTCTCGGCACATATCCTTGAATCAAGCTGACGGAGAGAGCCTGCGGCGGCATTACGAGGGTTGGCAAAGGGCTTTTCGCCGTTTGCATCACGCTTTTCATTAAGCTTGGCAAAAACCCTTCTCGGCATATAAACCTCTCCGCGGACAATCATCCTTCCGCAATCGCGGTTCAGCTTCAAGGGAACCGATTTAATGGTTTTGATATTCTCGGAAACATCCTCACCGAAAACGCCGTCGCCTCTTGTTAAGCCTCTTACAAAAGCTCCCTTTTCATATTCCAAGGAAACCGAAAGACCGTCGAATTTTCGCTCCACGATAAAATCGACTTCGGGATATTCCTTTTTGATTTTGTCTACAAATTCATAGATTTCTTCCTCGGAGAAAATATCCCCAAAGGAATCCATAGGAATTTCATGCTTTACCTTTTGGAAGGAATCCAAAATCCGTCCGCCAACTCTTTGTGTAGGAGAATTTGGGTTTGCCAAATGGGGATATTCCTTTTCCAAATCTACCAATTCACGGAAAAGGGCATCGTATTCCTCGTCCTGTATAACAGGAGCATCCAATTCATAGTAAAGCCTTGAATGGTAATCGAGAGTTTCCTCAAGAAAAGCCATTCGACTGATAATTTCAGCCTGTTTTATTTTTTCAGGCATGTAATCGCCACCCAATCATTTTTCTCTTTAAGCTCCTCAACAGCAAAGCCGTTTCTTTCCAATGCATCCAAAACAAATTCCTTGCGGGGAGAAATGATACCCGAGCAAACCAATCTGCCGTCTGCCTTAAGGCAGGCATCGAAAAGAGGAAGCATATCGCTGATTATATCTGCAACAATGTTTGCAAGTATAATGTCGTATTTATTATTGGCAAATTTATTCCAAAAATCCGAATCGGTCAAAACATTACCGCAGAAAACATCCATTTTGCCATCAGGCAAATTATTCTTTTCGGCATTTTCCTCGGCAATTCTTGATGCAACCATATCAATATCAACTGCATCAATATGCTCTGCGCCGAGCAAGGCGGCGCCGATACCTAAAATACCGCTTCCGCATCCCATGTCAAGAACATTTTTGCCTTGGGGCGCAAGCTTTTCCACAGCCTCCAAGCAAAGATAGGTTGTTTCATGTCTGCCTGTACCGAAGGAAGATGCAGGGTCGATTTCGATAACAACTCTACCCTCCTCCTCAGCCTTTTCCCAAGAGGGAACAACCAAGAATTTTTCACCTATGGGAAGTGGATGGAAATATTGCTTCCAATTGTTTTCCCAATCCTTTTCGTCGGAAACCGAATATTCTATTTTAAGAGAACCCATCCAATCCTGATTTTCGGCTCTCATTCTTTCGATACCTGCAACGATGCCTTCCTTTTGAATCTGTCCCTGCTCGTTTTGGGCAAGATAAACTCTTACCAAAACATCGCCGTCCTCACGGAGCAAGCCGTCCTCAACATAATCTACGGGAACATATTGATTCTCCAAAAGGTCTGCAAGGTCCTTGGGGTCGTCAACCGAAAAGCAGGTTATGCCCTCGTTAAACAAAACACCCGAAACAACCTCGCTTCCTGCTGTTGTTGTATGTATAGTAAGCTCGTCAAATACCATATCTGTTCTCCTATCCTAATCTCTGTTTTTCGTTTTCATAGCATTTTTTCATATACAATGCATCGTCCGATTGGGTTCCTGCCGATTCACAAATTATGGTAGGAGAAACGCCAAGGTCTACAATAGCCTTTGCCAAGGGCTCAAAGGAGGGGCCGTATACGTCATCCTCAAAGGTCAAATGCTTTTTTTCGCCCATTTCGGTATACATTATCTTTGAAAAGTGACAATGAAGGTTTTCGGCATATTCTGCCCCTAATTCGGCAGAAATTCTGTCGAAAATATATTTAAAATCGTCAGTAGTCTTTAAAATGCCCTTTTCTCTTGCATTAATATGACCGAAATCCACCACGGGAACAAATTTATCATATATCTTACAAAGGCGCAAAACCTCATCTAATGTTCCAAGCTGGTTTACCTTGCCCATTGTTTCGATACCAAGTCTAACATTAAATCTGCTGTCCTGCATCATTAATGCCGCGTGAGCAAGAGTTTCGGAAGCATAGCCCATGGCGGTTTCTCTGTCGATTTTTCCTGCAGAGCCGCAATGAACCACCATTGTTTCGGCACCCATAAGGTCGCTTACCTCAGCCGAACGGCGGATATATTCAACGCTTTTATATCGTTTTTCCTTTTCTACCGAGGAAAGAGAAATGAAATAGGGGGTATGGAAGGACATTTTTATGCCATGCTCCTTCGCCTTCATGCCTAGTGCGGCGAACATCTCGTTGGTTCCAGTAATGCCGTTTCCCGCCTCGTATTCATAGGCATCAAGGCCGATTCCTTTTACAAATCCAGGGGCTTGCAGGCTCGATCTGCCTCCGGCAAGCTTGAATGCATCGGAGTTTCCTCCGGGGCCGAATTTTGCGCTCATATAATTAATTTTCCGTTTCCTTAGATTTTTTCTTGAATATCCTCTTGTTATCCTTTTTGGTGCGCCAAGCAAGGTTTTTTACAAAAGGACGCTCGAAAAGTCTTTTGATTTTAAAGAAAAGACTTTCCTTGGGCTGAATAGGCTTTACCATAGCAAACCTTATTCCTGCCCTGTGGGCGGCAAGGCAATCGGTGAAAATCTGGTCACCAACCGCCATAACCTCATTTTTCTCCAAGCCGAAATGAGCGATACATTTCCGCACTCCCTTAGGAGAAGGCTTGCCTGCCTTGCAAACATAATAAAGCCCGATTTTTTCGTTAAAAAGCTTTACTCTAGGGCCCTTGTTGTTTGAAACAAAAGCCATTTTTATGCCTGCATCCTTTAAAGAAGCGAAATAATCCATCATTTCCTGAGTGGGGCTTTCGACCTCATAAGGTGCAATAGTATTATCAATGTCGAAAACAACGCCCTTTATACCCAATTCCGAAAGAATTTCGGGAGTTATAAGATAGACATCGCAAAATGCCATATCGGGGCGAAAAAAGCTAAATTTCATTCAAACATCTCCGTTTGCTGGTTCGCTTGTGCATAGACTACGGACAAGGGAGGCAGGGTTGCTTCGCCCTTTCCGTTATATATTTCGAGGATACCTTGGGTATCTCCGCTTAATTTATATTTGCCGTCAGAAAGACCGCCCTTAAAGTTCACCTTGGCGGTATTTTCGCTTGCATTGACTATTACGACAATAGATTCACCGTCGTTTCTTTGCCAATGCTGACAGAATACAGCAGAATGTCGGAGTATTCCGCCATAAGCCTCTTTTGAACGGTTGGTAAACAACGCTTTTTGGTCGTCTGTAAATTCGGGCGAGCGCAAAAGCCTACCGTTATACATATAAGAGCCTATTTTTTCTCTTTCGTGAACGCATTTTTTATAAAAATCCTTATGCTTCATCTGCATATAAAGCTCGGGCATATCCCAGCCAAGCTCCTCGCCGAACGTAAAGGATTGGGCTATGGTGATTCTCTGACCTTGGTCGTCGTCATCGGGCATATAGTGATAATTTCTTCCGTACATTGTGACAAAGACCGAATAAACCGCCACAAATGCAGGCACCTGATTGTTGTGCACCCAAAGCCATGTCAGGTATGCCTGAATATGCTTCATAAATGGGTCGGCTGTACACTCTGTTGCAATACAGGTTTCGGCAGGAGAGGATTCCTTTATTCTTTGAAGCATTTTATTATATCCCTCTACCCACCAGCTTCCGCCGCCCGGCAAATGAGGGTGTGCTTCGTCCTCGCATAAATAGGGAGATGCGGCACCGATTTGGTCAATATAAACGCCGTCAACACCCACGTCATTCAGCAATTTCGAAACAAGCTCGTTAACCTTATTCTGCCAAAGCTCGGTTGAAGGACACATTATAGAATGGCGCACTGGAGAACCGTCTTCCTCCTTAGAGGCATAGGTTTCGATAAAAGGCTCGCCCTTTCTGTCTTTTGTGCAATTAGGCTTTGCTAATTGGGACCATTGATAATCCTCCATTCCCCTATCTCGGGTATCCCAAAGACGTCCGTTTATATAAGGAACAACCTTAACGCCGTTTTCCTGCAATCTTTTAACACCGCTGTAAAAGGCATCCTTGGCAGGAAAATAATGAGGATAATCGTTATCGTAAGGAATTTTGAACCAATCGTAAAGATGAACCGCAGTATCATATCCTAAATCCTTATTGGCGTTAAGAATGGCATCTACATAGCTTTCGTCGTTCTTCATTCTTACACGCCACCAATGGGTTTTAGTTTTCATCCATTGGGGTGTGTCGGTTCTTCCGTTTTCGTCGGTTTCGGGCTTCCAGGAAGCCTGATTGAGGAAAAATTCTCTATACAGCATTGCGGCGTCATACCAATTGCCGTCAAAAATCTGCCAAACGCATTCGCCGAAAAGCTTTTGAGAATTTTTCGGGCTGTTTATATTTGTTAAAGGCTGGCTTGCCTTAAAGGTGAAATACTTTTCGTCTTTATTTTTTTGGAAAAATATTTTTTTATAAGCAGGTGCAGGGTCGTGAATACCGTAATATATTCCTCGCTTTGCAGCCTTATTCCAAAACGCCATAAACTGCATGCTTGCGCCATAAGAAGGATAGCTTTGGAGGGATGAGCATTCCTTAACCGTTTCCCAAACCTCGCCGCAGCCATAAGGAGATAAAAAGAGATTATTTCTGCCCGAATCAAGAGTCATAATAGGATAATCGCAGGAGAAAAGGCTATATTCCTCGTTATCGCTTACCAATTCGGTTTTCCATGTGATTTTGTTATCAGAAGCAAGGGCATCAATAATAACCCTTACATTTTTCAATTTGGTGTTATTCCAAAGGATAATTCTTGTCAGCCCGTCGGTGCATTCGATTTTACAGCATTTCCAATCTTTATCAGACGATACCTCAATGGTTTCGTCATTTAAAAGGCTTCTGGCAGTTAAAGTAAAAATAGGGCGAGAGTAAGACAAAAGGTTTTTGTTTTTCTTCTTATCTCTGACCGAGCATAAAGATATTCCCTCTCGATTCCTTTCAAGAGTACATATCAATTGGTTTGCCTTGATTTTGATTAAATCTCTTTTCATAAAACAGCCTTCTTTCTATTTAACA
>JAZSFY010000010.1:0-3509 GCA_045532415.1 Eubacteriales bacterium
ATGACCAATCTATTAAGGTTTTCGGCAAATCCGAGCTTAAAATCCTTGGCATGGTTAAGGTTAAAGAGGAAGTTAGCGACGATTTGAAAAAGCTTGAGGATAAGTAATTTAATAAACACAAATGCTTCTCGTGTTATCGAGAAGCATTTTCTTTTGAACATGATTCTTACTATTGTAGAATTATTCTCAACCAACAAGAGGTTGTCATTTTGCGAAATATGGTTTACAATATGTGTGTCGACAAGAAAGCTTCGAGGCAACATACCGAGAGGAGTTTAAAAATGAAATTAAGCATTGGTGAAAACATAAGAAAATATCGTAGAAATGCCGCCCTTACACAAGAACAGCTTGCCGAAAAGCTTGGCGTGTCTTTTCAAGCAATAAGCCGTTGGGAAAACGGAACAACCTATCCTGATATGGAGCTATTGCCTGTAATAGCTAAATTTTTTAATACAACAATAGACCAATTATTAGGTTGCCCTGACGATAAGCGTGAAGAACTGGCAAAGCAAACCATAAACGCATTAAAAGCGGCAACCTGCGAAGAACCGTTAGACAAAGAAAAAATCGTTTCGTTAATTCGTGATGTTCGTAATAATTATTTGGATACAGAAGCTTTTTTCTTCTTTTGGTTCGTAAAATTAGACACCTATTGTCTTCCGGGGATTTTGCCAGAAGTGCGTTTGACCGTCGAAATGGTTTTGGAAGGGAATTTTCCTCAGTATATAAAATCCCAAACTATTGAGTATTTTTCCAAAATCGAAAGCGATGAAAACATAGAAGTTTTTTTGGATAAATATGCAACCGAAGCCGACACTTCCCGTGCTACACTCTTGAGAAACAGATACAGAGCAAAATGCGATTGGGATAAAGCGGAGCACGCGCGTCAGATTTATTTGATGAATACCTTTGACAATTTAGTCGGAACATCACAAAATTGGCGTAGTATGACCGATCCATACAATATTGATGAAGCATTAAAGACAAGTGGAATAATGCTTGATATGCTACACAAATTAAATGAGCAAGTTCCCGATGCAACGCATCCAATATCTGCCAATGGTGAGATTGATTTTTGGATAGAAAGCAGGATCACAGTTGGGTTAATTCGTTCCTGTGCGTTAGGTATGAAAGGATTTAAAGACGAAGCATTCAATGTATTGGAAGATACAGTTTCTCTGATAGAAAAAGCAATGTCAATAACCGCACCGGTTACACTTAAATGCTCCTCTCCTTGGCTTAAAGATATGGAATGGACTGCGCAGCGAATGCCTGCAAACGAAACTTTTTCCGAGCATATATGGGTATTTCACGAAACGGGGCTGACATTTTTCGTTGCACCTAATGTATACTATAATATTCTCGTCAATTGCAAAGGATTTGATGAAAGATTTAAATGGTTTGAAAGTTTGAAAGATGATTTGCGATATGGCGACTATATCGAACGTATAAAGGCTTTGATAAAAAGAAAATAGAATCATTCTTTTTATAATCGCTTTTTCTCCTTACAACTCTTAAGATTTTGTATATTCTCCAAAGAAAACACCTCGATGAATTTCATCGAGGTTTTGTTATCTTTATGAGGAGTTGCCTTTGCGGCAACCCTTTTTAAAACGTTTAATTAAGCGAAAATGTCTTTCTTGAGCATGAAGTAGTCGGTAGCGGTGAATTTGCCGTCGCCGTTCATGTCGCTGCGGATTTCTGCAGTATCGGGATCCTTAAGATCAGCAATAGACATGGAAGCGAATACAACCTTCTTAAGCATCATATAGTCGGTTGCAGTAAGAGAACCGTCATTGTTGATGTCGCCGAGAACATACTGGGGTTCACCAACGCCGTCGATTACGATTTCTTGAGATTCAAGAGTTTCGCCGCACTTGGTGCACTTGCGAACCTTAAGGTTTTCTTCAATGCTCCATGTACCGTTATCGTGACCTGTTGCTTCCTTCAAAACCTCGCCGCAGCCCAAGCATACCTGACCGCCTGTGCAGGTTTCCTGACCGGGGGTGTGAACGTGAACATCGGGAGCATCAACTGCTGCCTTGGATGCAACCTTAGCATAAGAAGCAACGTTCATAGTAACTGTATAGGTATCAACGCCGTCAAGCTTAATAACGTCGCCAACCTGAAGTGCGTAAAGTGTGTTTGCATTCGCAGCGCTTCCTGCAATAGCGGTACCGTCGGTTATGCCGGTTTCCCAGTTGTGAGCAGCAATCATAATTTCGCCGCCTGTAAGTGTTACAGACTTAGTGGAAGTGCCTTCGCCATAGAACTTTTCGGTTACAATGTATCCGTATGCAGCTTCATCCCATTTTGCAATAATGTTTGCTGTGTATGCATGGTTAGCTGTGCTTACAGAAATCTCGCCGAAGGAGGGAGTATAAACGATACAGTCGCCGGAACCAACCTTTTCGTTCATGCCGTTTATGTATACATGACCGGAAAGCAAGGGCTCGCCGCTGAGAACTTCAACCTCGTCGATCCATACGAAATTGTTGGTAGCTGTGCTGTTGATAACGAACTTAACATATCTTGCGCTAACAGCAGAATCAAGTGTTGCGGTTAATGTGAGGGTTTCCCAGTTGCCGTTCTTAACACCGGTACGGATAGAATTGTTTACATTAGCAACGGAAGTATAGCTTGTTCCGTTGGTGGAGGTTAATACTTCCATTTGGAGCTGATCGCCATAGGGAACTGCAACGCCCCAGTCGCCTGCTGTCATATAAATCTTATAAATGTTGGAGTTCTGAACACTACCGAGGTCCACAACAACCTCACAGCCCTTTGCACCGAAGAACTTATCGGTACCGCCGTCGGAGTTGCCCTTGCTGCCGTCGGTAAGCTTTGTACCGTTATCAGCCTGAGATCCGCTGGGATTGAAAGCCGCTGTGGTTGTATAGGTTTTGCCCTTGGAAATTACAGAAACAGAGGTTGCCTTCATTGCATTTTCAAGTGCAACTCTTGCATTTTTGTAATCTGCACTTGCGGAACCGGAATTGTTATATACCGATACAGCGTTGGAATAAGCGGTACGCAATGCGCTAAGGCTTGTTGCGGAATATTCGTAATAACGTTCGTCCTTTGCATTGCTTATAGCAGTAGCAAGAAGACCCTTTTCGTTGTCCTGCTCGTCAGCAGGTGTACCTGTTGCGGAAAGCAAGCAGAACCAGTCAAGGTCAAGCTTACCTGTGGAAAGACGGGACTGGGTTACCCAGCAGTCACCGTATCCGCTTGTTGTGCCTCTTGCTGTGGAAGGAGCACTGTCGAGAACGTGGAACTTGTTAGTGTTATAATCATAGTCTACAAGTGCGATAAAGTGTCCGGGAACGTGGCCGATAGCAACACCGCCGTTTGCGAGGTGAGCTTTGAGGGTTGTATTTGCCGCTGTGCCCCAAGTGCTTTCGTTGATTACCTTAAAGCCTGCTTGTGCACCGTATTTTGCGGTAATCTTCGGATAAAGTACCAATCTGTAGGTACCTTCGCCGCCTGTTACGTTGTATGCGCCAATA
>JAZSFY010000228.1:0-13838 GCA_045532415.1 Eubacteriales bacterium
CCGTCGGTGTTTTATTATCCTTATGAGAAGGAACCTTTGGGCGTCTTTTTCTATTATCAAATTTAATTATTTAATTTTCTTATCCTTCTTATTTTTCTTGTTCCTGCGGATTGCCCAAACTATCAGGATAATAATGCCTCCAACAGCAGGGAACACAAGAATCGGCATAACCGAAACAAGGAACACGATTAAATCCTGACAAAATTCACCGAAGTTTTCCCAGCTTTCTTTAAATGCCTTCTTGATTCTGGCACCGAAGCTTTCGTCCTCCTCAATAACGGTATATTCCACAACCTCGCTTATTGTAAGGTTAATGGTGGAATAGCTTACCTTGCTGTCATAAAGATTCAGCTTGGATTGATATGCCTCGATATCGGCGATAACATCATAAAGATTATCCTGAATTGTCAGCATATCGCTAAGGTTTTCTGCCTTTTCAAGCATACCTTCCAAGGCTGTCTTTTTAGATTGAAGTGTTTCCAATCTGGATTTAATGTCATAATAGCTTAATGTAACATCCTCGGTGCTTTCCGAAGACGAGGTGATATTCAAAACACCCTTTGCGCTGTCAAGAAAGATATCAAGCTTTTCGGCAGGTATTCTTATAACAAAATTACCCTGTCTTGCCGAATTGCGGTTATTGTAAAGGCTTTTACCGCCCGAAAGGTTGGAGGATTCAACATAACCGCCGTTTTCGCTGATTTTGGATTTGATTGTTTCCAATGCCGAATCAAAATCCTTTGTTTCGCCGTTAAGGTTAACCGTGCGGATGATTTTCGCATTTTCGGGAAGCTTGCCAAGTTCGCTTTCGCCGCCCATTGTTTCCTTGTCAACACTGGGCTCAACAGCCTCGCCGATTGCCATATCGTTTTTGCCCTCGGATGTGCTTCCGCCGCAGGAGGACAAAACAAGAGATACCGAAAGAATCAATAAAAGGAATAATGCTCCGAAACGTTTCATGGTCCATACCTACTTTCTGCGAGATTTTTACATTATCATTTTAACATACAAAAGAATACCAATCAATGAAATATATGTAAACTTTTATCTCGTTGCCTTGCGAAAAGGGATGTAATCCTTTATAATATTACCAACAAATAACAAAAGGTGTCAAAAAATGGAAGCAAAAAGAGAAGAAATTATTAAAAAACAGCTTGAATTGACCTTTACCGAGGATATCCTCGAATTAGGTCAGGAATATATGCATCGGTTTATGAAATTAATGGCATATTACCGCTGTGCAATGATGGAAATTGAAACAAAGCTTAATGTTCTCAACGAGGAATTTTCTTTAAGATACGACCGCAACCCAATAAACAGCATTAAAAGCCGCTTGAAATCGGTTCGCAGTATGCGTAATAAACTTGAAAAAAAGGGGTTGCCTCTTTCGGTTTCTGCCGTTGATGACAATCTTAATGATGTTGCAGGTGTACGTGTTATCTGCGCCTTTACCGAGGACGTTTATACAATAGCGGAAGCGCTTTTAAATCAAGACGATATAACCCTTGTTGAAAGAAAGGATTATATTAAGAATCCTAAGCCCAATGGCTACAGAAGCCTTCACCTTATTGTAACAGTCCCCATTTTCCTTGCCAAGGAAAAACACTTGATGAAGGTTGAGATTCAGCTTCGCACTATTGCAATGGATTCCTGGGCAAGCTTGGAGCATCAGCTTCGCTATAAAAAGGATTATGACTTTAACGAGGGCATGGCAGAGGAATTAAAGCATTGTGCCGACCTTTCTGCCGAGCTTGATTACCGCATGGACCGCTTGCGCGCCTCTGTCCAATCGGAAAACCCCGAGGATTTTCAATAGGTGTGTTATCCGCATTGGATAACACAAAGCGATATAAATCCCTTATGGGATTTGCGTTATTCCCTTTGGTGCGATATAAGGCTTTGCCTTGCGATATGCCCTGCGGTGCGTGAGGGATTTATATCATATCTCATTGGAGCGAAGCGACAATATATCGCGCGAGAAAAGCGAGTATATCGCGTTTGCATAGCAAACATATCGCAAAGTAAATGATGATAGCAAAAACATCCGCATTTCTGCGGATGTTTTGTTGTTTAAGCAAGAATTGAGTCTATGTTGTCCAGTATAAACTCTTGCGCTTGGCGAGAAAAGAGTAATTGAGTTTTTGCTTCTCCTGTTTTTTGATCTATAATAGTTTGCTCGATAACGCCGATTTGTGCAGAAAGTGGTGTTAGAGTCTTTATATTTTTATTAACAACTGTAGGCACTTTTGACTCTGTTAGATATCCTTGTTTTAATAGCCACTTATTAATTGTTGTAAGAGATAGTTTTTCCATTGTTTCTGCATCTACAACTGAATTTATGTTTTTGATAAAAGCTGATGGTATGATGGGATCGTTTGTAATTCGTATGCTACTTCTTTGATATTGGTTAATTGAAAATATGGCTTTCTTCTTTACAATAGTGTAGCTTGGAGAAGATTCTGTTACAGGCATTGATACAATGCCATTAGTCCTTATAATCTCATCGAGAATTTCGGAGACAAATGAAAAGCATTTTTGCAATCGTTCTTGTTGTAAAGTCGAATCATTTTTAACTAATTCTCCGCTTATTGGGTCAATGCCCTTTGAGAGCATATCCATATACGACTTAGCTCTTTGAATCACTTGCAATTTGTTCATGATTTACATTATCCTCTCTGCAAAGTATTCTGTAATTTTTTGAGTTTATTTGCCGTGATAGTTTCATCATAATGCATACCCTCATAAGTTGGGTGAAGCACAGGATATGTGGGATGTTTTGTTTTTAATATAAAGTGATTTTCGATCAACCACTCTATAATGGTGATTAAATCATCACGACGAACTCTTTTTAGCTTTCCATACTCCGGCAACTTGTCCAATTCGGCATCTGTAATACGCTTGCTGTTTGCCCCACGAAGTACATCAGCTAAAACATTTATGCCATAATACCGCTTTTCACTAATATGAGAGAGGCATTGCAAAACGATATGAACAATATCATTCAAATCGTTTTCTTCAAACATAACCGCTTTAACATTGGCTCTTTTTATTGACTTGCTTTCTTCGTGCTGAGGGTGAGCTTTTACAACTTGAGTTTGTGCCGATGTTTTAGGGGTTGCAGCAGGAAATTCTTTTGCAGGTGCGGGATCGGAATCAAGTTTGAACATTTCATAATACAACTTTGGTACGATGAATTTTCCGCACCCCGTACCATCTTTTTTATAATTTGTGCAACCAAGGAAATAATTATTTACCTTTCCCGGTTTAACAATAAGATAGCCGTCTCTGCATTGGTCACATTTCAAAATAGAGAGTTTTCCCGCCTTGTACTCATTGGTCATAAATCCACACACTTCCGGTTCGTTCGTGCAAATGTGTAAACGCAAACCATATGCATTCTTATATCGGAACTGCATAGGATAACCGCAGATAGGGCAGGTTTTCTTTGTGATGTTATTTTGCGGCGGCTCCTCGCTCCAATTACCACGAAGAACAACATTCTTGTAATCTCGCTTAATTTCAAGCAAGAACTCGGAAGGGTTCTGCTCTGGTGCTATAAAATAAACACGGTTTTTAGTTCTTGTCATTGCAACGTAGAACAAACGGCGTTCTTCAGCGTAATCAATGGAGCGATCACCCTTAATTACAAATGCGAGAACGGGATCATCCTCAATTTTAGAAGGAAAACCGTATGTTTCGTTGCGTCCGTTGACAACAATAACATTATCGTATCCCAAGCCTTTGGAGGCGTGAGCAGTCATAAATGTAATATTGAGCCTCGGATATTTTACACTCTTTAGTTTGTTTCCACGATTAACGTATTCAAACAAACCCGATTTTTCCAACCTGTCGCAGTCAAATCCAAACCTACCGAGCAAAAGGATAGAAGAATCCTCAGGTTTGCCTTCCTGCTTATTAAATTCAATGATTTGCTCAAGCGCAACTTCTACAGCGTGTGCGATTGCGTAATTTGTACCGCTTTTATTGTCGCCATTCGATTTTTTGAGACTTCCGTCATAAGTGTAGATTATAACAGGATCGACAATATTTTTGGGCGATTTCAATTCTTTAGATATTTGCGCTTTGTTTTTCTGAATGAAGTTGCCTGCAATATCAATTACTTGCTGAGAGTTGCGATATGTTTTTACAATCTTCAAAAGCTTTGCATATCCCATTTTCTCTTCAAATTTCGTAAATAGTGTTATGTCGGAACCGCTAAAAGCATAAATTGATTGCCAATCGTCTCCCACAGCAATTATTTTGGCATCTGTAACTTCTGCTAAAGATTTTACTAAATCAAATCTTTGCCGAGAAATATCTTGATACTCGTCAACGATAATATACTTAAAATCAAGCTTCTTTTTCATTTCCTTGACTTCTCGGAGAATCCTTGCGGATTCATTTATCATATCTTCAAAGTCAACTGCGTTATTCTCTTTTAGATAACGCTCATATTCCAAATAGCAATCGTTACAAATATCCAAGAATAATCGTGTGCGCACATTTTGAGTAGAATGGTACATACGGCTGAACTCATCTGCGGTAAATCCATTTGTTTTGAAATTGGTAATAAAGCGACAAATCAGGTTTAAAAGTTTTCTTATGTAACGGTTTTCTTCGCTGGATACGAGTTTTTCCATTATCTCTTTGTTGGAACGAGGGTGCAACTTAAAACCGTTATTTTCTAGTTCATTTTGCAAATGTTCCAAGAGTGATCTACGGTCAGAATACTGCGAAAAGGTATATATAAGTTTTGTGCCGTGTTGCCTATGTAGATTGATTTTGTCATTTATAGCTTTTTTATAGGCTTCAAGCTGATCGTCGCTAAAGCGATCATTTTTACCATCTTGTGTAATGCCGAAATGTTCAATGTAGGCAACTTTATCGCCTTGTCGAATAATAAAGTCAGGAGTATAGGGCTTTCTTGAAAAAAGAATATTATATTTATACATCGGCTCGTATTCATAGTCGATGTTATGCAAATATAAGAAATTTGCGATTTCCACTTCTTGATGTGAACGCATTACTTCGCTTTGAATTGTGATAGATTCTTTTGTGCGAATATCAATAACTTGTTGTTTAAACTCATTGAGATCGCTTCGCATTGTAGCAAAATTTGATTTTGCAATGTTGTTAAAGAAATTATTGAGATCTTCCCCCTCGTAAGGAGCGTCAAAATACGAGGCGAAAAACAAAATCAAGTTATTTACAAGACTTTCATTTTTTAATATTGAGTTCTTGAAGTAATCCTGTAGAACAAAATATAACTTCGACGAATCGACAATATTAAGTTTTTCAGATGACCGTTTTCTTAAAATAGCATTTCCGGTTGAGTGAAAAGTGGCAATAGGACAATCTATTGACAAATCTCGATTCAGTTTATCTTTAAGTTCCTGAACTGCCTTATTGGTAAAAGATATAACAAGAATTTGAGAAGGATCCACAGCTTTTTTCTCAACCAAGTATTTAACCTTTGCCGCAACAGTAGTAGTTTTGCCTGCTCCTGCGCCGGCAACAACAAGACAATAATCCTCGTCTGTTAGAATGACTCGACGCTGATCTTCATCCAATTTGATTTTTTGATCTACCTCACGAAGAATATTATCCAAATAGTGTTGTTCATCGTACATTGCTTTGCGAATAAATGACTCATTGTGTTCGTTTATAAGAATTTCAAAATTCTTGTATTTTGATAATGCATCTTCGATAACGGAAAGTGAAAGCCCATTATTTTTACAGAAAACATCCAACAATTGGCTATTTTGAAGCACTTTAAAGAATTCAACAGTTTTATTCCCGTCAAGTAGTTTTGTACGATACTCGCTTTTGGCGATATAGCGGTTTTGCGATAATATTGCATCCATATAAGCGTTTAAATTATATAAATCTTGGCATTCGGTGTTATCAAATGACAATCTTTGTTGTCTTTTCTTTTTGAAAAGTTTAGTAAACAAACTCATAGATATGCCCTTCGTTTTAAACAAAATTGGTCAGCAAAAGCTCTGGGTAAAATACTATTCAACTATGATTTCAACAAAGCATTCTTGGGATTCGCCTAAATAATTATTATAGGTATAGCTGAATCCGTCATTGCCTGTGAATCCCTTTTCGGGATAATAAGCAAAAGAACCGTCGGTGGAAAGTGAAACGCTTCCGTTAATGGGAGATTTCACAAGGGTGAAAATAGACAAAGCATTTTCGGGGTTGAGAGTAGAGCGAAGAATTGTGTTCTTGCTGCAATCAAGCTTTATTGTATCCTTTGCCTTTGCGGATATGTCGAGGGTATGCTTTGCAAATTGATAGGTAGCATCATATTGCATTCTGCAAAGAGGATCCTTGGAATAGCCCATTAGTCCGATATTTTCCTTGTCATCATAATAGGCGTGAATCGAATCCATATAGCCTGTAACCGCACCGTGATAAAGATAAAGCATATATTTTCTTGCAAAATTGGGGTCGCTTAATGCCTGATAGGAATGCTCTATTTCAACAGCATATCCTCTCTGCTTGGTAAACCTAGCGCAGGAGGGAAGCTTATAGAGAGGACTCTTTGTTTCAAAAACATAGTTGGGCTGCATGGAAACAAAATCAAATCCAAGCTCGTATCCCAAGAAATATCTGTGGGCTACATAATAGGGAATCCAAAGGAAATAGCTTCCTGCCTCGTGAACCTTATCGGCAACCTCCTTAATTATGTGGGAGTCATCCTTAATCCAGCCGACCAATTCATTAAACCAATAGAATCCGCCTAATTCAAGGTTTTTGAAATTTCTTTCCTTAAAGGTTTTTAGACAAAGCTTGATATACCAATCCAAAACCTTTGCTCTGTCCTCGGGATTAGAAAGAGATTCGATTTTGCCGTCGCCGTCAACGTCGCCGAAATCCTCAATAGCATCAAAAATATGGGGAATCGAAATGTAAACCTGAACCTTATAATCGGGCTTGTTTAATGCATCCTTAACCTGCTGAACGGTTGCTTCAAGGTTATCCATGCCGTATGCGGCTGTAAAAGCATTGTCGCAGATAAATTCCCAATCGCCCTTTCTTGTTTCGCCCCAAGGTAAAGCACCCGAGGGGAGAGGACTGCCGGGCAGGAACAGATAACCGTCCATAAAGGTATCCTTGATGTTGCCTTCTTCGTCAAGATAAGCAACAAAGGGAAGGAATGCATGGCTTTGGGTTTTATAATCATGATAAATCAATGCAATGTCGTTTGCCTTGATAGGTGTGTTGTTAATTGTAGAGAATCGCTCGTCAGCAGGATTTGTAAAGAAGGGTGCGGATTTTATACCGCTGTTTTCAAGGCTTACTGCATTGGAGATATCCTTTTTGCCGTAAACCGACAATTCATCAAGAAGCAAGCCGTTTTCCATTTCGATTCTGAATTTAACAAATCTTGCCTTGTAGGGCACTTCCAAGGGAAGCTTGATTTCCAATCTTTCTGCGCCCTCGAAAACAAATTCCCTTGTTTTCTTTATTTGGTCAACTCTATGCCAAGGTCTGTCGAATTTTGCAACAGTATACCAATTTGTTGCATCGTCGGAAAGCTGAACATGAATATGATCGGGACGGGGAAGGCTCTTTTGGTTATTCTCATAACAGCTTACAACAAATTCCTCGATTTGGCTTGACTTGCCAATGTCATAGAAAATCTCCAAGGATTCACCGCCATGGTTATAGAAGCAATCCTCGGCTGTTTCTGCGATCTTACCGTCGGTAAGGACTGTTGTTTCGGCAGGCGTTTCGTTACCGCCTCTTGCATATTTATCAATATAAAAGGATGCGGCAATCTGCTGAGGCAGACCGAGAATGAGATTTTTGGTTTCACCGTAATCGCTGTCATTTTTGTCCCAAACCAATTCCTCGGTTACCTTGGGATAATAAACCTTGGGGAAAAGCTCTGCCTGTATTTCAACATCCGAGCCTGCAATAACCTCAATTTCCTCAAACCAATAATAACCTTCGTTAGAGGAAAATTGGAATTTAACAAATCTTGTCTTAATATATTCGGGAAGGAGAAGGGAATAAGCAAATCGTAAATTGCTTGCAGGAGCATACATTCTGCCTATAAAAGCATATTCCTGTCCGTCGTCCGAGCCAAAGCAATCAATATAATCGGGGTGAACTATGTCGAGGGTTTCATCGGGTGTGTGAAGCTTGAATGCGAAAATATCCTCTCTTACTCTGCCAAGGTCGATTGTAACCGAGGGAGTCTTTCCGTCCTCGCCCTTAAAGCCTACCCAAACGTCTTCGCCAAAAACACCGCCAACATGACCGCCGTCTGTTAAAAGAACATGGTTTTCGGGAGCGCGCTCATCGAAAATACAGCCTTCAAAGGTATATGCCATGCCCACAGCGGCATTTTCTGTTGTAAAATGCTTGGATTCCTTTCTTGTGGAAAGCTTTTTCCATTCCTTGCGGTTAATATTTTCCTTGGAATAGGCTTCTGCAACTGTTTCGATTTTTGCTTTTTCCTCTACATCTGCAAAAACCTGCAATTCGTCAACAAAGAAGAAATGAAATCCGGTTCTGGGGTTCATTGTATAACGTATATAACGGAAATCTCGGTTTTCGGGAAGTGTTAAACGGTTGGTGATAATAGTTTTGTCCATACCGGGGACAAATTCCATAACACCCAATTCCTCAAAATCAATTCCGTCATTAGAGCCTGCGAAAATAACCTTTTCTGCAGGGCCGACGCCGTCTTGATTAAGGCTTAGGCATCTTGCCGCCAAAGCCGAAATATTCTTTCCGTCATCTTCAAGGTCAATTGTAATGTTAACCGATTGGTTAAAGCCCATAGCTCTTGCATCAACATAATGAGCGCCTGTGTCGGGAATAACCTGACCGTCGGTTAACTGCTGACCGAATTTGTCGGGATATCTGCTGTTGGGAGCAACATCATAGGTGTATTTTTTACCAATGCTCACTAAGGTATAAAGTCTTTCCATAATATTTTTCCTCTCTAAGCTCCTGCGAAAACTCTGCGCTTGAGCATAAAATAGTCGGTTGCGGTGATTTTTTCATCGCCGTTCATGTCGCTTCTAAGCATTGCGGTTTCCTGAACCTCAAGAGATTCAATGTCTAATGTCTGGAAGCAAAGCTTTTTAAGCATGAAATAGTCGGTTGCGGTCAGCTTGCCGTCGTTGTTGATATCGCCTGATTTGTATTCGGGTGTTACAGGCTTTTCCTCGCCGTCGTCATCGTCGCCGTCATCCTGAGATAGGGTGCCGTAAACATGGATTTCGTTAACAAAGGCAAACATACTTTGTAATTGAAATTCTACCTTTACATATCTGCCCTTAATCTGATTGAATACCGCTTTGCCCCAATAAATGGTATCATCATTATAGTTTATATCCACAGAGCCTGCATTTACAAAATCAACTCCGTTTTCCGAAATCGAAATATTAATACAGTAGGGTGCCTTTACACCTGCGCTGTCGGAATTCCAAAGATGTGCGCGGACGCTGTAAATGTCATAATTGGCTTCAAGGTCGATAATAACTGTGCCGATGCCGTTAACTGTGTTGGTCTCGGTTGCTGTGCCGTTGTAGAAGCCGAACCATTCGTTGTTAAAGTTCTTAAAATCGGAATTAATGCCGTCGGTAAGCTTGGCTTGGTATTGAGAAATAGAGCCGTCGGGATTCCGGAAATAAAATCCGTCGCCCGAGCCCGAAACAGTATAGGGCTTGTTCAATGCAACGTTTGTGTCAACAGTAATATCGCTTCCGCCGTTTCCGTCGTCAATCAATTCGCCCAAAACCTTAATCTCGTTAAGGAAGCAGAACATACTGCCTAGGGTTATATCCAGCTTCACATATCTGCCCTCTGCGGATGCAGTAAGGTCAGCCCAATACATGGTGTTGTCGTCAGAGGTAATATTAAGCTTGCCAACCTCTGTAAATACTGTTCCATGGTCGGAAACCGAAACCTTTGCTTCAAGAGGTGCCGAAAGGCTTGCTTCGTTGCAATTCCAGAAATGAACGCTAAAGCCTTCGATACTTGCCTGCTTTTCAAGGTCGATAATAACCGTGCCGACACCGTCAACTGTGTTCAGCTTGGGTATTTCACCGTTATAAAATGCAAACCAACTGCTGTCGAATGCCTCAAGCTCAACAGCCTTTTCGTCTGTAAGGTCCCCGCGGTAATCCATTGTGCCGTATTGGTCGCTTACATAATAAAATCCTTCACCTGTACCCGAAATAGTATATGGCTTGTATCTTGCGATGTTTTTAGAAGTGGTTGCATTGGGGTTGAGAGTTTTCATCCAATCGTTAATTCTTGGGGAAAGAATATCATACCCCGACTTGTTAGGATGAATATAGTCAACAGTATTTATCAAGGTTGACGGCTTCAAAACATTATCGTTGAAATTCTGGTCAAAATAGAAGTCTATATAGGGAACCTCCCATTTGTCGCAGATTTTCTTGGCTTCTGCGAAATATTCGCTCATATCAGCCAATCTGCCGTATTTGGCAGAGGGCATCTGGAAGGTAATGATAAAGCCTGTTGTAGCATTGGGAAAATTTTTCTTTGCAAATTTAAAGGTAGCTTCAAGACCGCCTGCAAAGGTGGTCATATCAAAATTGCCCTCAAAGCCCTTTGTCATTTTGCCAACAGGTGCCGAATCCCAGGCGTCGTTTGCACCGCCTTCGATTATGATGTAATCATAATTAACGCCCTTTTGGGTGATAAGCTGATTCAAAACAGTATTTGCGCCTCTTACATTTGAAATAGAAGCGCCCGACAAGCCCTTGTTCAAGCCGGTCATGCTGTTCCATTGAATAATTCTGTCAGCCCAGCCAACAGTTGATGTGCCCCATTCGCAGGCTGCCTCACAAATAGAGTCACCTACAAAAAGGACAGATTTTCCATAAAGAGGATTAGCTGTGGCAGGCTCAACAGCCTTAGCCGAATGATTAATTGCACCAAAAGCAGGGAACATCAATGCACATGAAAGGAGAGCCGCAATAAACGATTTCATAATAAATACCTTCCTTTTGGAATATATTGTATATATTATAAACAATCTCGGCTCATTTGTAAAGTGATTTGTTCAATTTGCGCAAAAAGAAAACTGCCAATAGGCAGTTTTTGGGGTAACATTATTTGTTTGGCAAATCAAGTAAATAATCGGGAGATGAACCAATAATAATTTTGTTGGTTATTTCAAAAATACTCCAACCATTGTTTTGAAATTCGGATATAAAATCCGACTGGCAGTCATAAATTTTTTCTTTGCCGTAATAAGGCTTGCTTGATTGAGGCGTAAGTTCTAGATATATGGGTTTGTTTTCTGCTTCAAATGTAAGAACCGTGTGGTATTTAGTCTTTGCATCGTTATATAGCAGCCATATTTTAGAGGAAAGGGAATTCTTCTTCAAAATAGCATCCATGACTAAAACCGCATCAATGCAGGTTCCGATTTTTTCTTTCATTGTTTCGGTTGGGCTTTGGATACGGTAAATGGATTTTGATAGATTGTAATATTCGCTGTCAAATCCGTTGCTAATATCGGGCTTATATCTTTTTCCGCCTGAATAAAAGCCGTATTCATAGCCGTTGCCGTAAAGCTCGCTTCGCAATATATTACATATTTTGGTTATTTTCATTGTTAAATATACTCCCTTTTAGTGAAGTATGGGCTGTCGCCTAAGTGAAGTTATGCCTTAGTGATGAAGTATCTCTAATGTCAGGAGAATTAGTGATATTCATTTTGAATTCCTCGCCGGTGGCGAGATATTCGAAAAATGAGTGATATTACTCGCATCGCTCGTAGTGATATTGCTCCACTTCGTTTCGCAGTGATATTATATTCGCCTCCAAACGCGCGAAGCGCATATCACTTGCAAAGCAAATATAACTGCGAAGCAATATAACTCGCCGAGGGAAGCGAGGCGAATATAACTGAAAAAGCACTTTCTTTCGAAAGTGCTTTTTCTGGTGGGGACTACAGGGCTCGAACCTGTGACCTCCTGCTTGTAAGGCAGATGCTCTCCCAGCTGAGCTAAACCCCCGTATTCAGCGCTGCAGTGACCTGCAACGCTATGTATCTTATCACACCTTAAGTGATTTGTCAATACCTTTTTTGAAATTTTTTAAAAAATTTTTTAAAAGGCTTTTTTGCCCCTTTTATTCAAAGATAAAGCTTTCGCGAATTGCCTGAAGGGCAGGGGAAACACCGTCATGGTAATTCTCGGGTGCAACAAGTGTTACAAGGAAAACCTCGCCCAATCGGCAACAGATAATCTGCTCGGAAACATAGGTTCTTCCGTTCATCTTACCCGAATATTTAACCTTGTATGCGACTGTTCCGCCCAATTCGGTTTCTGCTGTGTCAAGCTCCTTGTAATCCTCAAAAAGCTTTTCGTGCTCGGGCTTTTGCTCCTCCCAATATTGCTTTGCAAGCTGGTTGGAGTCGGAAAGAGTGTAAACAAGAGTAGTGATAGTTGCATATTCGGCAACAGCATCGCTTTCGTTGCAGTCCTTCTGAAGCTCGATGATGCCGTCGTTTCTAATCATGTCCCATTCCTCGGGATAGGTGAAGGAATAATAAACAGCATTGTTTCCATCCTGTCTGCCTGCGAGCTTTTTGCCGTCCTCGGCGATAAGCTCCTCATTGCTGCCGCAGGCAAAAAGGGAAAGTGTGCTGATTAATGCCAAAAGTATAATTAAAAATCTTTTCATTGAAAATTACCTCGTTTTATCCTTAACGCTCTTTGTCCTTAACACTCAAAATGATTTCGTAATCCTTGCATTTATAGCAAACCTTGTCGATTTCCTTGCCTGCATCAATCTTTACGGTAACATAGCCCTCGTCATCCTTTTCCAAGGGCATGCCGTTGTCAACGGTAGTGTAAAGAGTGATATAGATATCGTCGGTTTTATGGAAAAAGTCATAGCTGACGATTTCCTGATTATCGATTTTCATTTTGAATTTGCCTTCAAAATATCTGTCGTTGTAGAGATATTTTTCTTTGCTCTCAAAATCCTCGTATTTTATCGGGATACCATGGTTGTAATAAGCGTGGTAGACGCCTGCCGCAATAGCGAACAAAAGCAAAAACGACACGGCAATCAAAATATAACGCCTCATAAATCTATCTCCTTAAAATATTCAATTTTTATTTCCATACATTATAACATTCTTTTTACAAAAACGCAATACCCCGATTTTGTAATTTTCTTTTAACTATATGTAACAAAATTTTCTATTTTTCGTCATAGTGTATCTTTTAATTGGGATTTTAATGTGTTATACTTAAAATCGAGGTGAAATGATTAAATGACGAACGAATTATTGCTGATTGTCAGCGTTGTAATAATATATACCACGGTTGTTCTTGCATACCGCTTTTTGGGAAAAACCGGGCTTTACTGCTGGACGGTTCTTGCTACAATTGCCGCCAACATCGAGGTAACGATTGTTGTGGATGCCTTTGGCATGGAGCAAACGTTGGGTAATATCCTTTTTGCCTCGACCTTTCTTGCCACAGATATTCTTTCGGAAAACGAGGGAAGAAAATCGGCAAATAAGGCTGTGTTTATCGGTATTGCCACCTCGGTGATATTCATTCTTATATCCCAAAGCTGGATGCTTTATATCCCCAATTCCAATGATATTGCCCACGAATCAATAAAATCGGTTTTCGCAAATACACCCCGATTAATGATAAGCAGCGTTGCGGTTTATGCCTTGGTTCAGCTTTTTGATGTTTTTGCCTACCATTTTATTTGGGACAAGACCACCAAGCTTTGCAAGGATTCCAAAAAATTCCTTTGGCTGAGAAATAATGCGGCAACTATGCTTTCCCAGCTTATCAACAGTATTCTTT
>JAZSFY010000324.1:0-2092 GCA_045532415.1 Eubacteriales bacterium
TGCCTTTAGAACAAAATCATCAATGCCTTGCTCCTTAATAGCCTGAGCAACAGCCTCAGCCAAGCCTCCGCATCTTGCGAAAATTCTTCCGAAATAGGAAGCGTTATCAAGATTGCTTTCTTCGAGATTCATAATATCAATATCGCATCCGTCAAATATTGCCTGAAGCTCCTCGAAGGTAATAACCGTGTCAACGAAGGGCTTAACATCCTCCTGCTGAACCTCCATTTTCTTCGCTGTGCAGGGGCCGATGAAAACGACCTTAGCATCAGGGTCAAGAGATTTGATATGCTTGGATATTGCAGCCATGGGGGAAGGGTTATGAGAAATATAAGGCGCCAAATCGGGGAAGTAGTTCTTTACATATCTTACAAAGGCAGGACAGCATGAACTTGTCAAAAATCCCTTTTCGACTAATTCCTTTGATTCTGCCAAAGCCACCATATCTGCACCTAACGCCGCTTCCACAACCGTGTGGAAGCCAAGCCTTTTCAAGCCTGTAATAACCTGACCGAGCTTTGCATAGGTAAACTGACTTGCAATCGAGGGAGCAACAACCGCATAAACCTTATATTTGGTATTGCCTTCGCTGTTCTTTAATGCATCTATTGCATCAAGGATGTATGACTTTTCGGATATTGCACCGAAGGGGCATTGATAAACGCAGGCACCGCAGGATGTACATTTTCTGTTATCAATAACAGCAGTAGAATCCTCGGGGCTTATTGAAATTGCCTTTATCTTACAAGCGTTCTGACAGGGACGCTTGCGGTTGGCAATAGCATTAAATGGACATACCTTTGCACATTGACCGCATTCAACGCATTTTGTTTTATCTATGTGGGCAACATGGTTTTCGTCAAAGGTGATTGCGCCCTTTTTGCAGACATCCTCGCATCTGTGTGCCAAACATCCTCTGCAGGATTCGGTAACAACATGACCTGCCGAAGGACAGCCGTCGCAAGCGATGTCGATTATCTCGATAACGTTGGGGTTTTCCTTGTTACCGCCCATTGCCAATTTTGTTCTTTCGGTAAGTATGGCTCTTTCTTTATATACGCAACAGCGTGTTGTGGGAATCTTACCGGGAACTATTATATGAGGAATGTTCAAAACATTTTCAAGTAATGTTCCGTTCCATGCCTGCCTTGCAACCTCGCGCAGGACCTTATATTTATGATATTGAACCTTTGTATCAAACTTTCTCATTAAGGCTTCTCCGTGATTTAATTTTCCATTTGCAGCTTCAGGTGAGCAAGGGATAAAGCAAGATTTTCCTGCTGTAATGTAACTCCCTCAGGAACGCAAAGCTGGCAAGGGGCAAAATTCCAAATTGCGCTTATGCCCGAATCTATAAGCATATCGCAAATGCTCTGAGCCGCAGAAGCAGGAACCGTTATAATTCCGATTTTAATATCTTGGCTTTCGCAGTAATCCTTAAGGGTGTTAAGAGAAAGTATATCCTTTCCGCCCTCTGTTTTTCCTGTTTTGCTTTCGTCAACGTCAAATGCGGCGGAAACTTCCAAGCCGTAATTTGAAAACCCGTTATATTCAAGCAGGGCGTTGCCTAATTTACCTGCGCCGATGATAACAGCCTTTGTAACAGAGTTTTGTCCCAAAACTTCCTCAAGCCTTTTAATAAGGGCAGAGGTCTTATAACCAAGCTTAGGTCTGCCTGCACCGCTTACAGCGCTCAGGTCTTTTCTTACCTGAACCTCGCCCAAGCCCAAAGCCTTTGCGATGATAGTAGCGGAAATATTCTCATTTTCGGTCTTGTCAAGACCCTTCAAATATTGCAAATATGAGGGCAATCTTCCCAAGGTCGCCTTCATAACCGATACTTGCTTCACGGCACAGTTCTCCAATCGTAATTATTCAACATAATTCTATCAAAAAAAACACGGTTTGGGAATTATGAGAATGGCATATCGATATTATATTTATTGATATAACTAAGAACGATGACAAAAAACCTTGTGTTTCCAAGGGTTTTCGGACTTCAAAAATAGGGAAATATCCACATCTTTTTTTAAAATTCCGAAAGTTTTTTTCTTTTTACCGAAAAATCCTTTAAATATTCAAAAAAATCCAT
>JAZSFY010000247.1:0-3855 GCA_045532415.1 Eubacteriales bacterium
CTAATGAAAATCTGTATTGAAGAAATTCAATACCCGAACTTAAAATCACTCCTGCAAATAAAGTGACTATAATTCTTAGCAAAAGGGGAATCCGTTTTGAAATAACATCACTAAGAAATATACCGAGGGGAACAAACAGAATAACGTTCATTAGCATTGTGCGATATATTTCGGGATTCGCTTTTGCTAATTCAAAGGAATAAAAGGGCTGTAATTGAACACTATTGATTGTCTCATCACGATTAGCGAATGTTGTATAAATAATCAGCCCAATAGAAAATGCTAAAAATACATATTTCGAGAATTTCCCAATAAGGGAAAATTTGCGGCTTCTGTTGAAAAAGACAGATAACTCTGCCCAAATCAATCCCGAAACCGCAATTATAATTCCTATTACCCCTAAAGGTAATTTATAAACAAACCAAAGCATTATTAGTTATTCGATGATAATAAAATATCAGCGATGCGCTTGCAGGCAAAACCGTCACCGTAAGGATTACTTGCATTACTCATCTTTTTATATTCGTTTTCATCTTCCAAAAGCGTTTTGAAATTGTTGTAGATAACATTTTCATCTGTTCCGACTAATTTTAAGGTACCTGCGGCAATTCCTTCGGGTCTTTCGGTTGTATCGCGCATAACCAAAACAGGCTTTCCAAGCGAAGGCGCTTCCTCTTGGATTCCTCCCGAGTCGGTTAAAATCATGTAGCTATTTGCCAAAAAGTTATGGAAATCCAAAACCTCCAAAGGCTCGATGATATGGATTCTATCATCATTACCTAGAATTTCATTGGCGGTTTGACGAACAACGGGATTCATGTGAATAGGATAAATAGCCTTTACATCAGGATGCTCATCCATAACACGTTTGATAGCTCTGAACATATTTTTCATAGGCTCGCCAAGGTTTTCTCTGCGGTGAGCGGTTATCATTATAAGGCGGCTATCCTTTGCCCATTCAAGCTCAGGATGTGAATAATCATTTCGTACTGTTGTTTTCAGGGCATCAATCGCTGTATTACCTGTAATATACACAGATTCTGCCTTCTTGCCCTCGTTCAATAGATTCTGTCTTGAAAGTTCAGTAGGAGCAAAATTATACTTGCTTACAATGCCAACTGCTTGTCGGTTAAATTCCTCTGGATAGGGCGAATAAATATTGTATGTGCGTAGACCTGCTTCCACATGACCTACGGGAATCTGCAGGTAAAAACAAGCTAAAGCTGTCACAAATGTAGTTGAGGTATCGCCATGAACCAAAACTACATCAGGCTTTACTTCTTCTAAAACCTCTTTAATCTTGTTTAAAATATTTGTAGTTATATCAAACAAGGTTTGCTTGTCCTTCATTATGGATAAATCATAATCGGGAATTACATTAAACGCTTTCAATACCTGATCGAGCATTTGACGGTGCTGTCCGGTTACACAAACAATGGCTTCGGCATCGCTTCTGCTCTTTAATTCATTAACCAAGGGACACATTTTGATAGCCTCGGGACGTGTTCCGAATACAAGCATTATCTTTTTCATTTATCAATTCTCTCCGTGATATAATCAATAAATTCTCTTACGGCGCCGTTTCCACCGATGTTTTTGCAGATATAGTCCACCTTGCTTAAAACAGGTGCAAGGGCATCAGAAGGGCATCCGCTAAAGCCACAGCTTTCGATGCATTCCAAATCGTTAACGTCGTCACCGATATATGCGATTTCATCCAAAGAAATTGCTTTTTGATCAGCAACCTCTTTAAGCTTAGTAAGCTTATCGGAAATACCCTGATAAAGCTCATTAATCTTAAGGTCCTTTGCCCTTTGTGCAACAATCGTCGATGAACGACCTGTTATAATAACAGGGATTATACCATATTGAGGCAATATGTGAGCAATAGCATATCCGTCTTTTACATTAAATGCCTTAAACATTTCACCGTCGGCACCAAAATAAATCTTGCCGTCGGTTAATGTCCCGTCAACATCCATAACTAACATTTTGATTTTCATCTTACAATACCGGCCTTGAAAATATCCTGCATTAAAATTGAACCAACAACCCTTTCGTCCTCATCCAAAACAGGCATACTTGTTATTTTCAAATCGCTCATAACCTGCAATGCATTAACAGCCATTTCACGCTTGTCAATCCATTTAGGATTTGCTGTCATTACATTATCGACGATTTCACTATAAACGTCAACCTCGCGTTCAAGCATCCTTCTAAGGTCACCGTCGGTTATGATACCCTTTAAGCGATTATCGCTATCTACTATGGTAACCATGCTCAAGCCCTTGGCGCTCATCTCCACAATTGCTTTATGTAGGGAAGAATGTACAGGAATAACGGCATTCTTTTCGTTAGAATGCATGATATCGCTGACCTTGACTAAAAGCTTTTTGCCCAACGCACCTGCAGGATGATGTAAACCAAAATCCTCTTTTGTGTAGTTCTTTGCACGGGATACTACCAAAGCCAAAGCATCTCCGAGAACTAAAAGGGCAGTTGTACTTGAGGTGGGGGCAAGATGCATATAACATGCTTCTTCAAATTCAGGGAAAAAGAAGTGGTAAGAGCATTCCTTTGCCAAAGTCGAACTGGGCTTTCCTGTAATTGCAACAGTAACACATCCAATTTCGTGTAACACAGGCATTAATCTAGTTACTTCTTCGCTTTCTCCGCTGTAGCTCATTAAGATAACCACATCCTTATCCTCGACCATACCGAGGTCGCCATGCATTGCTTCACCGGGATGCATAAAAAAGGAAGGAGTACCCAAGCTTGCTAATGTTGCGGCAATTTTTGTTCCGATATGACCGGGCTTGCCCATACCGGTTAAAACAACCTTACCTCTGCAATTTAAAACCAAGTCAACTAATTTGCAAAAATCTTCATTAAGGGCAGATTTTGTTTTTTCAAGGGCAAGTATTTCTTTGTCAAAAATATTTTGCGCTTCTTTTATTATATCAAACTGTTTATCCATAAAGGACCTCACAATATAATTTATTGAACTGCGTTGTAAACCTTTTGGAGCTTTGCGAGCAGATCCTTCATTTGGCATAAAGGAACCATATTAGGACCGTCGGATTTTGCATCGTTGGGATAGGGATGAGTTTCTATAAATAAACCGTCTGCACCTACAGCAATAGCAGCCTTTGCCAAATATTCAACATATTCTCTGTTACCGCCGGAGCTTGTGCCGTTGCCGCCGGGCTTCTGTACGCTGTGAGTTGCATCAAATATTACAGGAACACCGAAATCCTTCATTACTCTCAAGCCCGACATATCCACTACAAGAGTGTTATAACCGAAACTTGTTCCTCTTTCGCAAAGCATAACATTATTGTTTCCGCATTGCTTAACCTTTTCAACACAATTCTTCATGTCCCAAGCTGCAAGGAATTGCGCCTTCTTAATATTAACGCATTTTCCTGTTTTTGCAGCAGCAACTAATAAATCTGTCTGTCTGCAAAGAAAAGCAGGGATTTGAAGAATATCTGCTACCTCGGCAGCCTTTTCAGCCTGCCATGCTTCATGAATATCGGTGCAAATAGGAAGATTATATGTATCCTTTACCTTTTGTAAAATTCTCAAGCCTTCCTCGATTCCGGGACCTCGAAAGCTTGAAATAGAAGTACGGTTTGCTTTATCAAAGGAAGCCTTAAAGGTGTAGGGAATTCCTAATTCGTCGGTTATCTGCTTCATTTCCTTGGCAATGGACATTACCATTTCTTCGGACTCTATAACACAAGGTCCTGCAATTAATTGGAACATAATATTTCCTTTCTGCTGTTTAAATAGAGATATACTTTAAGCGAAGCCGATTTCTTCCATATAACGTTCAACCTGAACTCTGTCCTT
>JAZSFY010000054.1:0-1582 GCA_045532415.1 Eubacteriales bacterium
ATTGTATTTCTATTTTTCAATTTGAATAAAGCACGACTCTCGCGAATGAGCGGTAACAATACCGACAAACTACACCGCGGGAACTAAAAATCGCGGGAACTAAGAAATAATTTCAACGGGGTATTCCTCGCCGTTGATTATAAGGGTTGTGCCGTCCTTCCAAGACATTTCATAAATGTGAATCTCGTGAGCCTCGCCCTCGTAAACGTCAACAGTTTTATACTTGTAAACGCCCATAAAGGTTTCCTTCTGAGGGTCAGCCGCCTTAACCTGCACAACTGTGCTTTGGCTTATGGGAGATTCGTTAAGTGTCATTTCGGCAATATATCTGCCGTCGGGTGATGTTTGGGTATCATAAACGGTGCGCTGATTAACAACAGGCTGGAAGATACCGTAAATAAGATAGAGAACAACCAAGGTAATGCCGAGCAAAACCGAAACAACAGCGCTTATTGCCTTGAAAACGCCGTCGGGAACGCATTTTGCATAGATTGCAACAATAAGACCAACCCAAACCAAGCCGAAAAAGATTGAAAACATCCATTCGCTCTTAACAAAGCACATTGCGTTCCAAATAGCGATAGGGGGCAAAAGCATACAGAAGATTTTGCCTGCAAGGTTGAAATGATTATGCATAATAAGCATAGCGATAAGAGCCACAAGAGAAGTAATTGTCTGAGCCCAGACGATAGCTGTTTCATTATGTAATGCAAAATCAAGGTCATTTGCAAAGGCAACTGTTTCAAATATAGGTACGATTACCATAAAAAGACACAAAAGTATGGATATAACCAAAGTGGCGATTTTCATAATATACCTCCTGACAACCAATTTATATCAAACCATTTTAAATGGGATATTTAAAATTTGTAAATTATTTCAAAACCGTTATTTTTTGGATACCGTAATAATTAAACCACTCAATCGCCCTTTTGTCAATAACTTCTCCGCAAATTAATACAGGAACTGCAGGCGGGCAGGCGATATTAAACTCTCCCAAAATACGTCCCAAGGCTTTATCAACCGAAATAATCTCCTTTTCACGAAAAAGCGCCTGACGGGGAGAAAGAGCCGAAACAGCCTTGGAAATAATAGGCGGACGGCTTTCAATAGGTGATTTTTTGGGGATAGCCAAAAGGGCATCCCTTAAATTATCAATATCCGAGCCATTGTTTTCGGGTGTTACCATAAAAACAATGCTTTCTATATCCGAAAACTCATGATAAATCTGCTGTTTTTCGAGAATTTCGCCGATTTCATCGCCGTAATAGCCGTAATCAAGGGCATCGATAACGATTTTCAATGGGTCGGTTCCCTTTAATTTATAACCATTTTGGGCGATTTCGGCTTTTATCATTTCAACACGGGAAACAAATTTATCAAGGCTTTCTCTATAACCGTCAGCCAAATATGCGTTTAATTTATCCAATGACTGAAGGATAAGATATGACGGACTTGTTGAGGCAAAAAGCGAAAGGGCATTCTTCCCTTCCCTTTTGAAAACCTCCGGCGCGTTATTTGAAATATGCAAATAAGCCGAGCCTGTTAGAGCAGGGAGAGTTTTGTGAGCCGAATCACAGCA
>JAZSFY010000142.1:0-11093 GCA_045532415.1 Eubacteriales bacterium
GCTTGTAAAGCTGAGGAGATTGAGGCAAAGCATAGAAGGAGCCCTTGTGAACACGAGAGGGAACCAAATAATCTCTCGCTCCTTCGGGAGTGCTTTTTATAAGAATAGGTGTTTCAAGCTCAATAAAGCCTTGGTCGCAAAGATAGTCACGAACCGATTTTGCAACCTTGGAACGGAAAATGATATTGTTCTGAAGAACAGGACGGCGAAGGTCCAAATATCTGTGAGTTAATCTCAATTCCTCGTTGGTTTTGCAATCGTCGGTTATATCAAAGGGGGGAGTTTCGCTTTCGCCCAAAATCTTAACCTTTTCTGCGAAAATCTCGATATTACCTGTGGGAATATCGGGATTCTTGCTGGAGCGTTCGCGTACAACGCCTTCTGCGGCAACAACAAATTCGGTTTTCAGCTCCAGCGCCTTCTCGAAAACGCTTTTTTCGGTGTTTTCGTCAAATGCAAGCTGAACGATACCGCTTCTATCTCTGAGGTCAACGAAAACAAGACCGCCCAAATCGCGAGCCTTCTTTACCCAACCCATTACTGTGACAGTTTCACCTATATTAGATTCTCTTAAATCGCCGCAATAATGTGTGCGGCGCTCTTTACCCAGCAATTCCATGTTTATAAATCCTATCTTATTTCCTTAATTATATTTTCGATGCTTAAACCAACCTTGACTTTTTCGCCGTTTCGCATATTTCTTAATTCTGCTTCGCCTTCGGCAATTTCGTTATCGCCCATGACCAAAACATAATCTGCACCTGCCTTATCGGCATATTTCATCTGTGCCTTAAGGCTTCTGCCGCAAATGTCGGTTTCTGCCGAAACACCCTTTTGGCGCAATTGCTGAGCAAGCAAAAACGCTTCTCCGCTTGCGTTTTCTCCCAAAGGAGCAATATAAATATCGCATCCCTTCTTCAAATCGGGAATAAGGCTTTCGTCCTTTAATGCCTGAATAAGACGGGTAATACCCATACCGAAGCCTACTGCGGGAAGCTCGGGTCCGCCGATAGAGGAAAGCAAGCCGTCATATCTGCCGCCGCCGCAAACTGTGCTTTGTGCGCCGATAGAATCAACGGTAAATTCAAAAACTGTACCTGTATAATAATCCAATCCTCTTACGATAGAAGGGTCGACGATATATTCAACACCGCACTTATCCAAAAGCGCCTTTAATTTTTCAAAATGGCTTTCACAGCCTTGGCAAAGATGCTCTAATGTTTTGGGAGCATCCTTTGCAATTCCCGAGCAAATAGGGCTCTTACAGTCCAAAACTCTCAAGGGATTCTTTTGCAATCTTTCCTTACAGGTATCGCAAAGGTCCTTTTCATAGCCCGAGAAATATTCAAGCAATGCCTTTCTGTAACCGGGACGGCATTCGGGACATCCGATAGAGTTTATACGGAGGGTAACCTTTGTTAAGCCAAGCTTTTTAAAAAGGCTGTGTGCAAGAAGGATTACCTGTGCATCTGCCTCGGGAGATGAGGAGCCGTAAAGCTCGGTGCCGAACTGCCAAAATTCTCTGCTTCTGCCTGCCTGAGGCTTTTCTCTGCGGAAGAAATTGGAAAGATAAAACAGCTTTAAGGGCATCGCCCCTGCATAAAGACCGTTTTCGATAACCGACCTTGCAACACCTGCTGTACCCTCGGGGCGGAGAGAAAGACTGCTTCCGTCCTTGTCAATGAAGGTATACATTTCCTTGCCCACAACGTCGGTTGTATCGCCTACACCTCTGCAAAAAAGCTCGGTTGCTTCAAATGTAGGCATTCTGATTTCAGAAAAGCCGAACAAATCCGCTGTTTCACGGACGTTATTTTCGATATATTGCCAAACTCCGATATCCGAAGGAAGGATATCCAAGGTTCCCTTTGGTTTTTGGATTCTGCTCATGATTAAAAACTTCCTAAATTATCCTTAGAATTAATACGCCAATCCAAATCGCCTCTGTCGAGAGCAAGGACAAGCGCTTCTGCTGTTGCAATATTTGTTGCAACAGGAACTGTGTATTTATCGCAAAGCTTAACCAAGCTAAGCTCGCTGTCTGCATATTCTGCGTCGTTATTTGTGTCGCGGAGCAAAATGAGAACGTCAACTTCGCCATAAGCGATTTTGGAAGCGATTTGCTCGCCGCCGCCATGTGTACCTGCAAGGAGGCGCTCAATGGTCAAGCCGGTAGCCTCGGAAATGTATTTTCCGGTGGTTGCCGTAGCACAAATGTTGTGTCTGGAAAGGATTCCGCAATAAGCGAAGCAAAATTCGGTGATTAACTCTTTTTTCTTGTCGTTTGCAATAATAGCTATGTTCATATTAATCAATCCTCCCATTTTTTGATGAAATTTTCGGTTATTATTCCTTCATAGGAATTACGTTTCTTTAATTTTTCAGCCCCTGCAAAAAGGTTTATCCGCTTTCCGCAAAGACGAAGTGCAATGTTATAAAATGCGTTTTCACATTTTGTAGCCTTTTTCTTCAGGCTTCCTACAAAGGCAAGCTCTGCCGCCTCCTGAGATGCCTGAAGCTTTTCGCCATAGGGCACAACACCCAGCAAGCGAACCGACGAACGGTTGATTATGTCGATTATATGGGGCAATTTCCCTTTTTCGGCAAATACCGCACGGTAGCCGTTAACAACAAGGGAAAGCTTTTTTATTCCCATTGCCGAAAGCCTTGCGGCGGTTTTCTCTGCCGCGCGGACCGACGTAGACTGGTGGAGCGTTACAATAACAGCCTCGTCTGCCTGACGGGCAAATGCCATGTAATAATCTGTCATTTCTGCGCAGGAATCTACAATTATAAAATCATATTCCTCCCGCATTTCCCTAAAGAAATCGGAATACGCAGAATCGGGGAATTTGGTTCCGTCATGATTCATAGGCGCAGGTATAAATGAAAAGCCTGTTCCGTTGCCAACCTCGGTTATTGCCGCCGTAGGAGCGCAACGGCCTGCCAGAACATCGCTGCAGTCAAAAAGCGTCTCGCTTTCCAAGCCCAAAACCATGTCCATACAGCGCATACCAAAATCTGCATCCACAACCAAAACCTTGTTGCCCAAGGCGTGCAAAGTTGCCGCAAGATTGGCAGAAACCGTGGTTTTGCCAACACCGCCCTTAAAGCCTGTTACGAATATTACTCTGCCCAGTGCCGCCACCTCCCGCCTTATAGCCGAAAAGAGTCGAACTCAATTCGGTTTTGAATGTTATTACTTGTCATACAGTCATACATCATAATAATAACATTATTTCATCTCGCTGTCAAGAAAAAGTGAACATATTTAGATATATCCTCACCCTTAAATTTGTATATTTTTTTATTTTGGTTCTTATTTGTACATAGGCATTAGCCTCTTGGCATACTTGTGGTTTTATCTGCCGCCCTCCTTCTTATTTTAACAATGCAGGCATATAAATAACCAAAAGCCCATTAACGGAGTTGATTTATATGTTAAGGAAGGATATTGACGAAAAGGTTATAGAAATCGGAGAATATGTTGCCGCGACGGGGGCAACCGTAAGGCAGGCGGCAGATTACTTTGGGATAAGCAAAAGTACCATACATAAATATCTTACAATAAGGCTAAAGAGGCTGGATAGCGGAATATTTCAGGAGGTTTCGAGGGTTTTGGCGAAAAACCGTGCCGAGCGGCATATAAGAGGAGGCATGGCAACAAGGGCTAAATATAAAAAAGTTGACAAAAAGATAAAGAGTTTGTATAATAAAAATGTTGAGATATAAATAAAAAGGAAAGGATTGTCCCTTGAGGGCTATCGCGCAATTAAGGCGGAGCCTAAAAATGACAAGGTCGAAAGAATATGGCAAAGAGAATACTTGTAGCAGGAAGCTCTAATATTGATTTTATACTTTCCACTCCTTATATTCCTGCGCCCGGCGAAACTCTTATATCAGGGGGCAAATATGGCTTTGCCGCAGGAGGCAAGGGCGCAAACGCGGCTGCGGCTGTGGCGGCGTTGGGAACCGATGTTGTTTTGTGCTCGCGGGTTGGCGATGATGCCTACGGCGACAATCTTTTGAAGCTTTTTAAGGAAAGAGGCATTAACACCCAATATGTAAAGGTTGACCGTATCGAGCAGACAGGTCTTGCGGCTGTTATGGTTGAAGGTAACGGAACCAACCGTATTATCGTATATAGCGGTGCTAACGATAAAATAAGCGATGCCGACATTGAGGATGCGTTCACTTGCTATCCCGATGCAGTTATAACCCAATTTGAAATCCGTCCCGAGGCTGTTATTGCGGCGGCAAGGGCGGCGGCTTATGATAACATTCCATTTTTCGTTGATGCAGGAAGCGCAAAAAAGGATTTTCCCTTAGGTAAATTGGAAAAGGTGGAGGTGTTCTCTCCCAACGAGGTTGAAACCGAGATTTTGACAGGCATCCGTCCCGATAATTTGGAAAATTGCCTTCGTGCTTCTATTGCACTTTGCAATAAGGTGGACATAAAATATGTTGTTCTCAAGCTTGGAAGCAGAGGATGCTATGTTTACGACGGTAAATATTGCGACCTTATCTCTCCTGTTGAGGTTCCTGTTGTTGATACAACTGCCGCAGGGGATGTGTTCACGGCGGCATTAACCACCGAATATATTCGAACAGGGGATATTCTCGGCTCGGCGAAGTTTGCAAACGCCGCAGGTGCATTGGCTGTTTCAAAATGGGGCGCTATTTCCTCGGTTCCTACAAGAGCAGAGGTTGAGGCTATTTTAGCGAAATAATGATTTAAGGGCTGTCACAAAAGCGTGGCAGCCCTTTTTGTGTATTTTTCCCTTGAGGGAAACGAAAAATAGCGGTTAATTGAGCAAAACAGGGATTTGAAAGTATTTACAAAAAATTCATTGACAAATATAATTCATAGGAATAAAATGTTAGGGCACTAATTGTTAGGAGGCTAACTTGATTATGGAAAGAACCGAAACAATCGGCTTTCGAGTGAGGACTCTTTCGGTAGGCATAAAGCGCGCCGTTGAGGCAGGCAAAGCCCGAAGCGGCGATTGGCATTGCACGGGGACCCACGGCTGGGTTATCGGTTATCTTTACGAAACCCGACATAGGGACGTTTACCAAAGAGATATAGAAAAGCAATTTTCGGTCAGACGCTCAACAATGACCGAGATTTTAAAGCTTATGGAGAAAAACGGTCTTGTTGAAAGAATCAAGGATGAAGGCGACGGCAGGCTGAAAAAAATAAAGCTTACTCCTCTTGCCTTGGAGATTCACGAAAAGCATGAAAAGGGCATCGAGGTTTTTGAAATGCTTATACGAGAGGGAATAACAGATGATGAATTGTCTGTTTTCTTTGACGTTATGAACAGAATATCCCAAAATGTAGAAAAGGCAGAAAGAGAGCATATATTCGGCACTGCTCGGACAATGGAGGACTAATTAATGCTGAAAAAACTTTCTAAAAGTGTAAAGGGATTTTGGAAGCACGCAATCCTTTCTCCCACACTAATTATGGGCGAGGTTATTATGGAGGTAATAATTCCTCTCCTTATTGCCCTGCTTATTAACAATATCGACCCAAGCACAGCCTCGTCAGGCGAGCAGGGAACCACAAACTTTATTACAGCCTTTGTGGAAAAGCTTATCGGAGCAGGAAGCCAATCGGGGGATTTGAAATATATCCTCTCTATCGGCGGATTGATTGCCGTTTGCGCTATTGTTTCTCTGTTTTTCGGTGCCGCCGCAGGCAGAAGCGCGGCGATTGCATCAACAGGCTTTGCGAGAAATTTAAGAAGAAGTATGTTTGAAAGGATATCTCATTTTTCCTTCAAGAACATCGACAAATTTTCTTCCTCAAGCCTTGTTACAAGAATGACAACCGACGTAAACCGCCTGCAGGAAGCCTTCCACATGATAATCCGCACGGCGGTAAGAAGCCCTGCAATGATGATTTTCTCTCTTGCAATGGCTTTCAGCATCAATTCAAGGCTCGCTCTCATCTTCTTGGGTGCTGTTCCTGTTCTTGTAATAGGATTAACCCTTATTATGACAAAGGCTCATCCTATTTTCAGACGTATGTTCAAGAAATATGATATTTTGAACCGCGTTGTTCAGGAAAACCTTAGGGGCATCCGTGTTGTAAAGGCTTTTGTAAGAGAGAATGAGGAAATAAAGAAATTCAATTCCTCGTCAGACGAGATTAACAAGGATACTGTTAAGGCAGAAAAGATTCTTTCCTTTAATATGCCCTTGATGCAGATAACCGTTTATTCCTGCATACTTTTGCTTTGCTGGCTGGGTGCAAAGGCGATTGTTAATTATGAATTGTTTGACATAGGCACAAAAATGTCAACCGGCGAATTAACCGCATTGCTTAATTACACCATGCAGATATTAATGAGCCTTATGATGCTTTCCATGATATTTGTTACCGTGGTTATGTCCAGAGCAAGCGCCGAAAGAATCTGCGAAGTTTTGGATGAGGAAAGCACTGTTCAAAACGGCGATTCCCCTGTTATGGAAGTGAAAAACGGCGACATTCAATTTAAAAATGTTGACTTCGCATATCACGAGGGCAAAAATGTTTTAAAGAACGTGAATTTGGATATCCATTCGGGGGAAACCATCGGTATAATCGGCGGTACGGGCAGCTCGAAATCATCTCTTGTTCAGCTTATCCCACGTCTTTATGATGTTGCCAACGGTTCAATACTTGTAGGCGGTGTTGACGTAAGAGATTACGATATACACACATTGCGTGATTCGGTTGCCATGGTATTGCAGAAAAATGTGCTTTTCTCGGGTACTATTAAGGAAAACCTCCGCTGGGGCAACGAAAATGCAACCGACGAGGAAATGAAGGCGGCTTGTATTTCTGCCTGCGCCGATGAATTTATCCAAGGGTTCCCCGACGGATATGACACCTATATCGAGCAGGGCGGTGCAAACGTTTCGGGCGGTCAGAAGCAAAGACTTTGTATTGCAAGAGCTCTGTTGAAGAAGCCTAAAATATTAATTCTCGACGACTCCACCTCGGCTGTGGACACAAAAACCGATGCTTTGCTTCGCAAGGCTATGGCAGAAAGCATTCCCGGTACAACAAAATTGATTATCGCTCAGCGAATTTCATCGGTTCAGGAATGCGACAGAATTATTGTTATCGATAACGGCGTTATTAACGGAATCGGTACACACGACGAATTGCTCGAAAGCAACACTATTTATAAGGAAGTTTACGAATCACAAATGAAAGGGGAGGATAAGGAATGAATAAAGGTAAAAAGCCCCAAGAGCCTATGCGCCCCATGAGAGGTGTTCGCCTTCCCGACCAAAAAATGGATATAGGAACAGTTAAAAGGGTTCTTAAATATCTTGTGGACTACAAATGGCGTCTTTTGGTTGTCGTATTTTGTATAATCTTCAGCGCGCTGGCAGGCGTTTACGGCTCTAAATTTCTTCAAACCCTTGTTGACGGCTATATAACTCCTCTTGTAAACGCAGGCGGAACCCCCGATTTTTCGGGATTGGCAAGAGAAATTATAATTTTAGCGGTTGTTTATGTTTTGGGTGCATTATCTACCTTTGCATATAACCGTATTATGGTTGTGGTATCTCAGTCGGTATTGAAAAATATCCGTGATACCATGTTTGAAAAAATGCAATCGCTTCCCATAAAGTATTTCGATACTCATTCCTTCGGTGACACAATGAGCCGATACACCAATGATACCGATACTCTGAGAATGATGATATCTCAGAGCCTGCCTCATATATTTTCTTCTGTCTGCACTGTAATCTCGGTATTCTTCGCTATGATAACCACAAGCGTTCCTCTGACGGGATTTGTTGTGATATTTGCCTTTTTGACAATGCTTCTTGTAAAAAGCATCGGCGGCAGAAGCGGTAAATATTTTGTAAAGCAGCAAAGAAGCGTTGGTAAGGTTAACGGATATATCGAGGAAATGATAAACGGTCAAAAGGTTGTTCAGGTATTCTGCCGTGAGGAAAAGACCAAGGAGGAATTTAACCGCCTTAATGACGAGCTTTGCGAGAACGCCCGCAGCGCAAACATTTTCGCAAATATTCTCGGTCCCGTTTCCAACAATTTAGGTCACCTTCAGTATATCCTTGTTGCAACATTGGGCGGCTTGCTTGTTATGCTTACCGTAACCGGAAACGTCGGCGGTGTTCTTTCTCTTACCGCAGGCGGATTGGTTGCATTTCTTCAGCTTTCAAAAAGCTTTACAAACCCTATAAATCAGGTTACTCAACAGCTTAATGCCATTATTATGGCTCTTGCAGGTGCAAAGCGTATTTTTGAAATCATGGACGAACAGCCTGAGGCAGACGAGGGATATGTTACCCTTGTTAACGCAAAATACGACTCTCAGGGTAATCTTACCGAAACCGACGAGCGCACAGGTCTTTGGGCGTGGAAGCATCCTCACGGTGACGGCACCCTTACCTATACCGAGCTTAAGGGCGACGTAAGAATGGTCGAGGTGGACTTTGGCTATGAGCCCGAAAAAACCGTTCTTCACGATGTAACCCTATATGCCGAGCCCGGTCAGAAGGTTGCCTTTGTTGGTGCAACAGGCGCAGGCAAGACCACAATAACCAATCTTATCAACCGATTTTACGATATTGCCGACGGAAAAATCCGTTATGACGGCATAAACATCAACAAAATCAAGAAATCCGACCTTCGCCGTTCTCTCGGTATGGTTTTGCAGGATACTCACCTTTTCACAGGCACAGTTGAGGAAAATATCCGCTACGGTAAGCTTGACGCCACTCACGATGAAATTGTAGAAGCAGCCAAGATAGCAAACGCTCACTCCTTCATATCTCGTCTCCCCGACGGTTATAACACAATGCTTACAGGCGACGGCAGTAACCTTTCACAGGGTCAAAGACAGCTCCTTGCTATAGCGAGAGCTGCAGTTGCAGACCCACCCGTGCTCATCCTCGATGAGGCTACAAGCTCTATTGACACCCGTACAGAGCGACTTATCGAAAAGGGTATGGATAAGCTTATGGAGGGTAAGACTGTTTTCGTAATTGCTCACCGTCTCTCCACAGTAAGAAACTCCAACGCCATTATGGTGCTTGAAAACGGAGAGATAATCGAAAAGGGCGACCACGACGACCTTCTTGCACAGCAGGGCAAATACTACAAGCTTTACACAGGTCAATTTGAATTATCATAAAAAAGAACCGAGGAATCCCAGAGATTCCTCGGTTCTTTATTAAAGAATAGCTTTAAACTCTTCTAATGCATCTTCATTGTATTTTTTATAATCGGTCGTAAGCAACGGTACCTTGCCATCCATAAGAAGCCTGAAGCCCTCTTCGATACCCTCGACCGTATTCGGAACGAGAGCTCCGTTATTCCTCTTCATAAACATACTCGGTCCGGTAACATCCGTCGATACAGCCGGAACACCAAGAATATCCGCCTCAACGATAACAAGTCCAAATCCCTCGTAGTATGAGCCGAGAATAAACCCGTCACACCGTTTCACTAAAGGCAAAGGGTTTGACATTGCAAGGATCAGAATTACGTTGTTTTTACAAGGCAGTTTCTTTACGTAACGACAAAGCTCATCGTAAAGGCCGTCACGCTGATTACCGCCGATTATTACAAAATACTGTTCGTTGTTCTCCAACCACAATTTATTGAATACATCGATCATTCTCCTGTGACCCTTTTCGGGTGAATACCTTCCGACAGTAACGAACACTTTTGAGTCGCTTTGCAGTGCATTTTCTACGAATCTGAAACTCTTGTTACAACGTGTAGTGGGATCAAAGGCCATGTCCTTATCCCCACGCTCAATAATTTTTTCATAATCTATAATATTATGAACGATACGGAATCTGTCCTCGTTCGATGTAAAGGTTGACGTAGCCTCAATCAGATCCTCTGTAACGAGAGCCACGTTGTCATAATTGGCATACGCAAATTTCAATACGTCCTTACGTTGGTTTCCTCTGGTATTGATCTCTTCAACCATATTATTATGGACGTATATACTCTTCGGGCATTTAAATTGAGAATACAACAGGGTTATCTTTGTTTCATAACCGGAGAAATGAACAACGCTGTCAAACTTAGCACCGCCATAAGTTCTTTGTATTTCGAACTGCCAATCATCCTTTGTTCTTTTCATAAAATAGCCCAGATGCATTTTACCCTTAAGAATCCTCTGCCACATTTTCATTTTCAATGAATTAAGGCAAAAGATTCCTTGTATGGGAAAATAATTTACACCTTCAGGTCTTGCGGCAAGCATTTCCTGATTTTCTTTAACAGAACCGGCAAAGAAGCTTATATAATAATTGTTCTCAGTGGTATCAACGTTATTCAGAAGATTATATATAGAAGTTGTAATTCCGTTCTGATCCAGATTACCGGCATACATAAGGATATTCTTCTTACCGTTATTAGGCATATCCAGAACTTCTATCTTATCTGAATACTCATTGAAAAGCACAAGGTCTAATATGTATTCTGTTGATTCGGCACAGTCGTAATTGCAATATTCTGCGAGAAATGCCGTGTCGTCATACTGTTTCGGAGAGCGGATCTCCTCCAACAAAGCATCAACTGTTTTAACCTTCGGGAACGGAAGCTCCGACAGAGGCTTGTACACACCGCGATCGGCAAAATACTCCTCTTCATCATAAGTAAACAGCACGCACTTTTTACCGGAAACCGCATAATCATAAAATACGCTTGAGTAATCTGTTATAAGACAATCCGTAGCGGTAAGAAAATCATATGTATCAAATCTGACGGGAATATTTCTTATATGCTTACACTCTGTAACGTCTATATCCTTAATCGCTATCGGGTGAAGATTCAGATAAAGCAGTTCATCATCCTGAAGCTTCTGATCCAGCACATAAAGATAGTGTTTGAGATGAACACTTGCGCTATCCGAAATGTTTCCTAAAGAGCCTCGCCACGTAGGCATATATGCATATACTTTCTTTCCCTCGGGTATATGCATACTTTTGCGAACCTCTTCACCCCTACCCTCGCGGAAAAAGATGGTATTACGGGGATACCCTGCCAAGACGCACTTGGCATCAGATATGTTTTCGAGCATGTAGTCCTCCACCATATGCTC
>JAZSFY010000315.1:0-7480 GCA_045532415.1 Eubacteriales bacterium
ATATCCCCGAAATCCCCTTTTCGGAATATCCTCGCCCAATGCTGAAGCGTGATTCCTATATCTGCCTTAACGGACAATGGGATTTTACTGTTGAGCGCAATGGAAAAAACGCCTATTCAGGCAAAATCCTTGTTCCCTTTGTGCCCGAAAGCCGTATTTCAGGTGTTGAAAAGCCAATAGAAAAAGGCGATTTGATGATTTATCAGCGCAGTTTTACAATAAATCCCGATTTCTATAAGGGCAGGCTTCTTTTGCACATAGGCGCCTGCGACCAGAAAGCAAGGGTTTATGTTAACGAAGCCCTTGTTGCCGAAAATATAGGCGGTTATCTGCCTATCGACGTTGATATAACCGATTTTGCGGTAATCGGGGAAAATGCATTAAAGGTCATCGCAAGGGACGATATGGATATAACCCTGCCTTACGGCAAGCAGACAAGCAATCGAGGGGGTATGTGGTATACCAAGGTCAGCGGAATCTGGCAGACCGTCTGGCTGGAAAGCGTTCCCCAAAATTATATTGAGAAAATCTATATAAAGCCGGATTTAAAGGGTGTTGACATAAGGGTTATCGGCAATTTAGGCGAAAAAACAATTGCTTTTCAGGGCAGGGAATATACCTTTAGCGGCGAATCCTTCCGCCTTGATGTTGACAATCCTATTCTTTGGTCACCCGAAAATCCTCATCTTTACGATTTTACCCTAACATCGGGCGATGACAAAATCCAAAGCTATTTTGCGCTCCGCACCATTGAAATTAAGGAAATCAATGACAAATCCTATATCTGCCTAAACGGCGAGCCATATTTCTTCAATGGACTTCTTGACCAAGGCTATTTCAGCGACGGCATTTTCCTGCCTGCAACCGAAAAGGGCTTTGAGGATGACATCCGCACAATGAAGGATTGCGGCTTTAATATGCTGAGAAAGCATATTAAGCTAGAGCCCGACATCTTCTATTATTACTGCGATAAAATCGGCATGACCGTGTTTCAGGATTTTGTTAACAGCGGTAAATATAGCTTTTTCCTTGATACAGCTCTCCCCACAATCGGGCTGAAAAGAGGCATCACCCACAAGGCGACCTTCGCGCGCCGTGAATATTTCAAGTCCAACTCCCTTGGCACAATGGATATTCTTTATAACCACCCTTCCGTGGTTTATTACACCATTTTCAATGAGGGCTGGGGACAATATGACGCCGACGAAAACTATAAGCTCTTTAAGGAGCAGGACAATACCCGAATTTTCGACACAACATCAGGCTGGTTTTTCGAAAATCTGACCGATGTTGAAAGCCACCATGTTTATTTCAAGCCCGTCAAGCTAAAATCTGTTAAGGGCAAGCCCTTGGTTTTGTCGGAGTTCGGCGGTTATTCCTATATTGTTGAGGGCCATACCTTTAACCTTCATAAGAATTACGGTTACAAGACCTTTAAAAGCCAAAAGGAACTTGAGGAAGGTCTTATTAAGCTTTACGAAAATGAAATAATCCCTGCCATAAAGGAGCAGGGACTTAATGCAGCGGTTCTTACACAGGTTTCCGATGTTGAGGACGAAACAAACGGGCTTCTCACCTACGACCGCAAGGTTTTAAAGGTTAAAACCGACTTTTTAAAAAATACTGATTTCCATTCCTATTTGAAAAATGGATAATTCTTCTCTCAAAAAGCCTTAAAAAATTCAAAAAACTGCTTATTTTCACGCCTTTTTAAACCAATTATTCATATATTCCGCCAAGGGCAAAACCGCCAACGCCAATCCCCACCAAGCAAGGGAAATCAATGGGCAGACCTGCCCCAAAATGTTCAACGGCATTTCGGAATAATCCCAAACCCCCATTTTAAACACTAAATTGAAAATTATTCCAAACAAAAATTCAATCGCCGTTACGCTCAAAGCGCAGAAAAAACCTTTCCAAACCGCATTCCTTCGGCATCTTTCGGCAATCCTCGAGAATATAACAAAGCACAACCCGCCTGCGATAATCATTGTCCAATGGGTTCTGCCACGCCACAAAAGCTCGATAGCGCCATATCCCATGCCACCCGACGCAAAGAAAACTATGTCCTTCAGCTTGTAAATATTTTTTGTCCTATACAAAACAATCACCCCGAGTATTCTTTGAATATCTCGGGGTTTTTATACCTTTTTTTAAAGCGCGATGTTACTCGATTAGTTTTGTTACATCATACCGCGCGGACACCCAATAAAGTTATTCTACCAGCCGCCGTACCGCGCGAATATTTTTTTAAAGCGCGGTGTAGTTATTACAAATTGTTACCGCTTCTTCGCGTGGGTTGTAGTTTAAGAAAATCGTTTAATATCGTAGGGGCGGGGCTTGCTCCGCCCGCGCTTCTTACACGTAAAATCAACCTACCTTATTAAAATCGAAATAACAAATTACCGTAGGGGCGGGGCTTTCTATTGCCCCAAAAGCCTTGCGACTTTTGGGGACCCCATTGCTCCGCCCGTATTTGTAACACGTAAAATCACCTTACTTTTTTAAAATTGAAATGTAGGGGCGGGGCTTGCTCCGCCCGCGCTTCTTACACGTAACATCAACTTTTTTTAAAGCGCGAAGTTAGTAGATTAATATTGTTACTTTAACCGCGCGGACACCCAATAAAGTTATTCTATCAGCCGCCGTACCGCGCTAGGTAATAGGTAATAGGTAATAGGTGATTGTAGGGGCGGGGCTTTCTATTGCCCCAAAAGCCTTGCGACTTTTGGGGACCCCATTGCTCCGCCCGCATTTGTATAAGGTAAATCTCACGCGAATGAGCGCTTTCAATTTGAACCGAGTACATCGCGGGAAATAAAAAAACGCGAGAACTAAAAAATGCGGGAGGAGCAAGCCCCTCCCCTACGATAAATTGTTATTTCGATTAAAATAAACCACGGCTCTCGCGAAGAAGCGGTGACAATTTGAGAAAACTACATCGCGGGCACTAAAATAAAAGATTCCTAATAAATGCCGAATTAAAATCCTCGCTGCCGCCTAATGTAATATGCTCCGAATTGTTGGCAATCCCTTCGGCTTTTTCAATTAAACCCTTGTCAAACAAAAGCTTAACCGCGCCCGACAGCGCGCCATTGCCCATAACCTTGGTTTTACCCAAAAGCTCCTTGGGTATCAGCCCGATTTTGCAGGCGTTCTCCACAGAAATATGGCTTCCGAACCCGCCTGCAAGGTAAAATGTCTTTATGTCCTCGGGGCGTGTTTCTGTCCTCTCCAAAAGCACCTGTATGCCCGAAAACAAAGCCGATTTTGCAAGCTGAACCGCCGAAATATCCTCAGGCAAAAGCTGAAGCTGACCGCCGTTTGCCTGAATTATCAAAGGCTTTTTAATGACGCCCGATTTATCAATATGCCCCAATTCAAGGAACACCGCCAAAGCATCAATCAAGCCCGAGCCGCACAAGCCAACCGCAGGCATACCCCCGATTGTTTCTGCCTTGATTCTGCCATTTTCAATCCAAGCCCTCGAAACAGCTCCGTTCACGCTTCCGCACCCGCATGAAATCTCGGCGCCCTCAAAAGCAGGGCCCATAGCCGTAGATGTCACAAAAAGCCTGCCCTTCTTCCATAAGGCTATCTCGCCGTTGGTGCCCATGTCGCAAAGCAAGGCGGTTTCGTCCCTGTCACACATACCCGAATCCAGCACAGCGCAGGTTAGGTCTGCACCTGCAAAGGCATCCATACAGCGAGGCAGATATGCTTTGTTCTCAACCCATTCGCCGAAAAGATGGTCGGGCTTAAATGGCGCAACCCCAATAGACTTAGGGCAACGGTTGGTGAGAAAATAAAGCATGGCTGTATTGCCCGTAATTACCCCAAAATTAATGTTTTTTATGATATTTTTGTCGTTTTTTGTCGAAAAACGTAAAAGCCTTTGGATTCCATCCTTAACCATGGTCTGCAATTCCTTGCTGCCGCCCTCGATAGAATGCTGAATCCGCCCGATAACATCTCCGGAAACCGCCGTTTGAGGGTTTATTGAGGAAGCCTCGCCCAAAAGCTCGCCTTGGGCAGAAAACAGCTTCATTGCCATAGTTGTTGTGCCGATATCCAACGCCAAACCGTATTTCCAATCCCGTTTTTCATTGGAAACCTTGGGCATCTCGATTCTCGCTTCGATTTCTTCAAAGCCCTCGCCATTTAAAATCTCTCTGTTAACCTCATCCAAAAGCTCTGCCTTGGCATCCCCAAGCAATCTCGCCTGACAGGCAAGCCTTGCACCTGCCTTTTTCTCCTGCTCGTTAGGCTCCGAAACCGCGCCCCAAAGGCGGACTCTGCATTTTCCGCATTTTCCGTTGCCGCCGCATGGCGAAAAGACTCCGTTACCTGTTGCGTTCAGCAGGTCACGGAGTATGGGTGCGCCTTCAAATTCGATTTTTTTCTCTTGGTTATTCTTGATTAATGTCAGTATCATTTCTGTTGTGTGAATGTTAAGGTTATTTCGCCGTGTCATCAAACCACCCCAAAAACCCAAGGGTTTACGGGGACCCCGGAGCGAAGTCGAAACCCCAAGGAGCCATGTAATGGCTTCGCAGGGCTAATGACCGTGGAAAGGTCATTAGGATTTCGGCGGTGTGTATAAAAAGGCATGTTCCGCCGTGTCATCTTGAGCGAAGCGGAATGCAATGGAGCGAAGTCGAAACCCAAGGAGCCATGTAATGGCTTCGCAGGGCGAATGTTTGCGGAGCAAGCATTCGGATCTCGGCGGTGATTAATGTAACGATTATGGTTGTTTTATTGTTAAATACCTTTATGTGTTACTTTTATCAAATTGAGATCCCGATTTCCCTGCGGTCAATCGCCCTACGGGTTCGACTACGGGCATGCGCCCTCCGCTCAGGATGACACTTTGTGCGCCTTTCTCAAATCGAGATCCCGATGCTTCGCATCGCCCTACGGGTTCGACTGCGGGCGTGTGCTTTCCGGTCAGGATGACTTGCCGCATCACCAAGAATCGTCAAATCCTTCCCCGAGGTCGTCCCAATTAGGATTCATTTGCTCCACAAGCCAATTTTTCTTTTCGCGTACCCAATGCTTAAGCTGTTTTTCCCTAGCGATTGCATCGTACACTTCGTTGTATTCTTCAAAATACACTAATTTGTGAACCTTATATCTTTGAGTGAAGCCCTTAATAGCTTCTTCTTTATGCTCAAAATAACGTCTGCGTAAATCGTTTGTCATTCCGATATACATGACCGTGTTGGTCTTGTTGGTCAATATATAAATATAATATATCTTCCTCATTCCTCTGTAAGGACATCCTCGGATTTCAAAGTGCGGTGGATATACTTATAAAGCTCATCATAGACCGAACGGTTAAAAACGTCCTTATCGTTAAACACGGCGTTAATAACCCTAGGGCCATGACCCATATAATAAATGTGGGGCTTATGCATAAAGCCATATTCAACCCCTGCCTTAAGGTACTTTTTGAAAATGCGGATGCTTCTTCTGTCCTCGTCGCCCATTTCCATGCCGACACCGATACCGCATTCGTCACAGGCCTTTGCAACCAAGGGCAATCTTTCCTCGCCGCCGCAGTTGGGCCAATCGCTGTGATGCTCGGGGAAGTAGTTTGCCTGCTGTGCCGCAATATCAATGCCAAATTCCTTCCAGCTTTGGTATCCTGCCGCCCAGAAATATGGACACCAGCAGGTTTTCATACCAAGCTCGCGGATATAATCGGTTATATAATTAACTATACCGCAGTTCTCACCCTGAAATTCAATCTCCTCGCAGAACCAATAAAAGCCTGCAAGACGGATATTCTTAAAATTCCTCTTGTTAAATTCCTCGGTGGACCTGTCAACCATCCATTTAAGACCTGCTTTTCTGTCCTCAAGATTAGCAAAATCAAGGCTTCTGCCGTCAACCTCGCCGAAATCTCTTGTTGTTTCAACAGGATAGAACATGGACATAAAAACGTTCGCCTTATAATCATCAATACCCAACGCCTTTTTGCCTTCGCCAACCGCCTCGTCAAGAGCGTTTATGTTCATGCCCTCGGCAAGCTCCTCGTTGACAATATAATCAAGCCATTTTTCCTTGGTCAAGGGCTTCAAGAACGCCCCGTTAGGCTGATAATCATAAAGATAATTAGGTGACGGCAGGAAAATAAAGGAATCGTACATGAAATCGACGATTTTTCCGTCCTTGTAATAGCAGGCAGAGGGCAGGAATGTTTCCTTGTCCAAATGTGTCTGCTCCCAGCCGTTTACGATATAACACAGCAATAAATCTTTTTCTATATTATTCATATCGGTATTCATATCGGTCTCCTTTTTTTAAAGCGCGATTTTTTTATTTCCGCGATTTTTTTATTTCCCGCGTTTTTTAATCCCCGCGATGCACCTTGTTCAAATGGTCACCGCTCATTCGCGTGAGTTGTGGCTTTCACAAGTCAAACAAACAATACCACCGTAGGGGCGGGGCTTGCTCCGCCCGTGAGAGTAGTGGTTTGTGGAAATTTTGTAATATCCCAAAAACAGCCTATGGTGTCAACCTTAATTATCAAATTCGTCGGGGTCGGAATCGTACATAAATTCTCTTGCGGCGATTCGCTTTTCGTCCCTCTGCTTTTCAACCATGTCGGAAAGAAGATTCTTGATGTATTCCGATTTTTTAATTTTCGAAATATCAAACTCGGGTGTGGATTTGTCGCCTGTGCAGCAATGGATTGTACCAAGCCCAAAGATACGCTGACCAAAAGGACGGTTTAATGTAAGGTCGAGAATACGGTAAAGGCGGATTTCCTCCTGCTTTTTGGAAAGGAAGCCTGTTTCAATAAGAAGCTTTTCGCCTGTAAGCTTATAAATCGTAAAGCTCAAGGGCAGACCAAAAATAGTGCGCTTTCTGTCGGTCCAGATGTATTCGGTTGTTGAATTTTTCTTTGCCATAATAAAACACCTCCGTTTATCATAATATCATAATAACATATTTTTCTCGCTATATCCATAGTTTTTTTATTTTTTTAGTTCCCGCGATACAATTTTTTCAAATCGTTACCGTTCTAATATCATCGCGCTTTAAAAGAGCAGCTTTGTTGGGCGTCCGCGCGGTATGATGTGACGTTACCAATCGACTAACATCGCGCTTTAAAAAAATAAAAAAGGACGTTCAATTGAACGTCCTTTAAATATTACTTCAGTATTTCTACTTCAAGTACAGCTTTCTCAAAAGCTTATCTGCGAGTCTTGATAACTACAGCAGAACCAGCAATTGCAACGAGAGCGATAACAGCAAATGCGATCATGCTGGAAGCGTCGCCGGTTGCAGGAGTGGAGGGCTTGGAGGAAGTGGTGGGCTTAGAAGTGGAAGGAGTAGAAGTGGAGGGCTTGGAGGATTCTTCGGAAGGAGCATCAGAGGGTTCTTCGGAAGGAGCATTAGAGGGCTCTTCGGAAGGAGCTTCGGAGGGCTCTTCGGAAGGTTCTTCAGAGGGTTCTTCGGAAGGTTCTTCAGA
>JAZSFY010000299.1:0-2978 GCA_045532415.1 Eubacteriales bacterium
AGAATTGAATTTTGAAACAACAAAAATAGTGCTCGAATCATTAAAAACCTATGTTGACAATTCTGTAATTACGATTTCTACAACGGACGACAAAGATTGGTACAATCGAGATTACAGGTCGGATTTTGTAACCATTGATGAAAAACATCACGTAGGCTTTGAGGTTCTTGAAAATGAAATCATCGTGTTCTATTTTACCGACCATTGCCATTTTGAAGACTATACTTCAGGAACTAATGACGGACAAGATAATTATATCGAACGTGCAAAACAATTTTTAAAAGAGCTGTTGAAATATAAAATTCGTCATATTGAACTTTATAAAGGTAAGGCCTTGTGCTCCGAAAAATACTTTATTATATATAACGATGGCAGAGAGGATGAATGTATTGGTAACACTTGGTATGGTCTTTCAAAATTCATCAACCCCTTTGGCAAAAAAACCATTCATACAACAACATGGCAGTTTGATAAATACAAAGGTATGTTCACCACATAAATATTCGTGAGGAAGAAAATGTTAGTTTCAAAGATAAAAGAGGAAGATTTAACATTTGAAATCATAGATAGATTATTGTTTCAAGATTTAGCTGATACAGGAGAAAATGCAAATTGCATTATAGTATTGGGAAGCAGCAAGGCTACAAAATACAGAGTTCCTGTAGCTGCCGAAGCTTATCATGCAGGCAGAGCACCTAAAATAATGTTATGCGGCGGAGCCTTGTGTGATTTTCCTATTGGGAAATGCAGCGAGGCTGAGTATATGAGATACGCCATATTAGAATTAGGCGTACCCGAAGAAAATATTATTTTAGAAAATTCATCACAGAACACAATAGAGAATATTCTTTTTGCATTGATAGAATTGCAAAGAACTTTTTGGTTAAATAAAATTAACAGCGTATTATTAGTTACGACCGCCTTTCACATGAGGCGATGCCTGGCGATTGCACGTTATTTGTTTCCGGCACACATTAAAATCCTGCCTTGCCCGGCTAATGATAATAATACCAGACGGAATAATTGGATGAATTCCCCCATCGGTATTGAAAGAGCAAAACGCGAAACAATGAATATTGTCAGATGTGTAATCAACGGAGTCATTCCCGATTTTGAAATATAAGCCTTTACAATTTATCGGAGAACATCTATGGTTAGAGAAATCAAAAATAATGAGTTGAATGAACTTTTGGAGCTGTACCTTTGTTTGCACGAGGACTCTGTTCCTGAAATGTCCGAGCATCTAAAAAACACGTGGAATATGATTATAGAAGATAAACGTCATCATATCATCGTCAATGAAGTTGACGGCAAAATCGTTTCCTCTTGTGTTTGTGTGATTATTCCAAATTTAACAAGAAATATAAGACCTTATGCGTTCATCGAAAACGTTGTTACTCACTCCCAATATCGCGGAAAAGGTTATGCAACAGAATGCCTAAACTATGCAAAAGAAATTGCCAAACAAGAAAATTGCTATAAAATGATGTTACTTACAGGCTCGAAAAACGAATCCACATTGAATTTTTATAACAATGCGGGTTATAACAGCACAGATAAAACCGCTTTTATACAATGGCTTGAATAAAAAAGAGCTACCTCACGGTAGCCCTTTTTTATTCCTCACACAACGCTTTATTCATCGCGGAAGGGGGTATTTATTGACTTTGATTGGACAAAAATATATAATTAGTTTATAGATTACAGTCTTGCGGAGATCGGCGTTATGTTTGAAGAATTATTTGACAGAAAAAGCTTCAATCCGGAAAAGGCTTTATCCTTCGGATTTGCAGAGCAGGAAAGCAAATATATTTATGAGGCAGACATACTTGACGACCAATTTCTGCTCCGAATAATTATTTCTGCAGAAGGAAATGTAGATACAAAACTAACCGAAAAAGCAACATCGGAAGAATATATACTTTACAAAACAAACGCAGTAGGCTCTTTTGTGGGAACGGTTCGAGATTCGGTTCGGGAGATGCTTATTGAAATCTCGGATAAATGCTTTGATGTGTTCAAGTCATCACAAGCAAAGGAGATTATCTGTTATGTCCGTAATAGATATGGAGATGAGCTGGAATTTCTTTGGGAAAAGTCGCCCGAAAATGCTATATGGCGCTGTAAGGACACCTCAAAATGGTATGGCGTAATATTAACAATTTCCAAAAGCAAGCTCGGAATTAATTCAGAAGAAAAGGCAGAAATTCTTAATTTACATATAAATCCCGAAAAAATGGAAGAGCTTTTGCAGAACCCTAACTATTACTCCGGCTGGCACATGAACAAGAAAAGCTGGTTTAGCGTTATATTAGACGGTTCGGTAGCAACCGAAGAAATCTGCCAAAGGATTGACGAAAGCTATCTATTGGCAAAGGCAACCAAAAAGCGCAAGGAAAGAAAACCCAACGCCATATAGTAAAGAAACTGTTAACTTATTGGTTTTCTGTTGGTTTTTCCTTGCAGAAAAATTTATTTCTGCTATACTGATATAGATATAGATTTTAGGTAGGTGGATTTAGTTGAAAGAATTGTGGGCGAAGATACGGGAAGCGTTGGTTTCGGCGTTGCCTATAACCTTAATTGTATATCTCATCGCGTTGCTCCCCGGCTTTTCCTTCAATCGCGGTGAAATGATAAGCTTCACTGTCGGTGCGGTTCTGTTGGTATTGGGTATCGGCTTTTTTAATATGGGCGCAGATATCGCGATGACTCCTATGGGCACACACGTTGGTGCAGGTCTTTCCCGTCAAAAAACCATAACTTTGCTTTTGGCAATCTGCTTTATTTTGGGTATGTTAATTACCATTGCAGAGCCCGATTTGCAGGTTTTGGCGAACCAAGTAAGCTCGGTTATGAACGGCAAGCTTTTGGTTTATGCCGTTGGATTTGGCGTTGGCGCATTTTTGGTTATCGCTATTTTACGTATAGTTTTCAAGCGCAGGCTTTCGAATATTTTAATGCTGTTTTATATGCTG
>JAZSFY010000294.1:0-2152 GCA_045532415.1 Eubacteriales bacterium
ATTCTTTTGAGCAGCTTAACAGATTTTGCTGTGATGCCTTTTTGAAATTCGGTTTCACCGCAGACGAAGCTGCAAAAATCACCGATGTCCTGCTTTTATCCGATGTCTACGGCATTGAATCGCATGGTATGCAGAGACTTGTCCGCTACCACAAGGGCATTGAAAAGGGCCTGATTCACGTAGATGCCAAACCCGAGATCGTTTTCGAAACTCCCGTTTCGGCAGTTATTGACGGACACGACGGTATGGGTCAGCTTATCTCTATTGAGGCTATGAACCTTGCCATCGAAAAGGCTAAGAAAAGCGGTATGGCAGTTGTCAGTGTTAAGAATTCTAACCATTTCGGTATCGCAGGTTATTATGCAAAAATGGCATGCGATCAGGGTCTTGTAGGCTTTGCTATGACAAACTCCGAGGCAATAATGGTTCCCACCTATGCACGCAAGGCTATGCTTGGTTCCAACCCCATTGCTATTTCAATGCCTGCTGAGCCCTATCCCTTCTTCTTTGATTCTTCAACAACAGTTGTAACCAGAGGAAAACTTGAAATCTACAACAAACTTGCAAAGCCTCTGCCTGATGGCTGGGCTCTGGATGAGAACGGCAAGCCCTGCAGTGATGCTAGTCGCGTGCTTAAAAACATCGTTGGCAAAAACGGCGGCGGAATCGTGCCTCTCGGCGGCGACACCGAGCAGCTTGGCGGACACAAGGGCTATGGCTACGGTATGCTTTGTGAAATTTTCTGCTCCATATTCTCGGGCGGTCTTACCTCCAACCATACACATATTGATGGTAAAGGCGGCACCTGCCACGGATTTATGGTTATTGATCCCAATGTTTTCGGCGATGCCGAGGCTTTAAAGGAGCGCTTCTCTGTATTTCTTCAGGAACTGCGCGAGGCGCCTAAGGCAGATGGTCAGGAGCGCATTTACACCCACGGAGAGAAGGAAATCCTTGCTTCTGCTGACCGCATGAAGAACGGTATCGACGTTAATATAAACACCGTTGCTGAAATGAAGGATCTGTGCGATTATCTCGGACTCGATAGTGTAGAGTACCTTGGAGACGTTGACTTTTCCGAGGCAAGACAGAGTTCTTACAAATAAAATATATTTCTGTACAGAAAAAATAAAGAGAAGGCTCAAAAGGGCCTTCTCTTTTTATATAAGGAAAACTAAAGTGGGAAATTATAAATCAATATCTACCTTATATTTGTCATCAATCAGGATATGGTTAACCTTATGTTTTTTAGCAAGTTCTAAAATCTGTGCATTATCTGTTAGCACACTTTCCAACCTGCACCATTCATCATTCAACCGATTTTCAATGATGCTTGCATACTTTTTTATATCATCAAAGTGATTTCTTATATAGTTTTCGCTCATTATAAGGCAATAGTATCTTATGTTATCAAGATATTCCTTTTCAAAATCTTTCGCCCAATCAAACGGAACATAACAGCCTTCTACGATTAGATTTTGCTTATTTTCAATAGCGGTTTTAATTATTTCGCGAACAATGGGCCACAAATATTCGGTTAGTTCTCTATCGTCCATAGGGGTAAGTTCTGTGTTGCCGCTTCGGATCAAGCCCATTTTTAAGTGGTCTATTGATAAATAGGGATATTTATATTTTTCGAGTAATTTCTGGGCAAGGGCGGTCTTGCCGGTATGCGATGCACCAGTTATCAGAACAATCATCTTTCTCAAGCACCTCTACTAATTTGAGTTTTTGGTTTCCTTAATTATATCATCTTTTCCACAACAATTCAATGCATACAAAAATACCCACCTATGCTTAGGTGGGGATCACTTTGCTTTCATTGCGGGCGATTCGTGCATCGCCCCCTACAAAATCTAATTACTTAGATTCTTTGATATCAGGCCTGTGTCGCTATTAGCATAAGAGAGGAATTATTCTTTGATTCTCCACTTCATAGTTTTGGCAATGACATAAGAACCTTTTTTCATTTCTTCGGCAGTTATATATACATCATCCAACCATATAATAAAACCCTTTTCATCAAACATAATACTTGAATCAGTAATATCGCACTGGTTATCTTTAATCTGCCATTCCAAAAGGTTTTCAAATTCAATTTCAACAATAGTATCAAAAATGCTTGTGACCAATACTTGAATAATTAACTTTG
>JAZSFY010000059.1:0-2954 GCA_045532415.1 Eubacteriales bacterium
GAGCATAAACCTCGTCGACAAACACATTATCGTATTCGGGAAGCATTGCGATAGAATCGATAATTTTAGAAATACTTTTATCGTTTCTGTTTGCAACGATACAATATTCCTTATCATACATTCTCACAAGCTTTGAAATACCGATATTAGATGCAATTGAGTCAAAGTCAGGTCTTGTATGACCCATAATAATAACATTTGAACAGCTCTTAAGATTTTCAACAAGAAGATCTCTGCACAGACGGGAACGTATTTTTGTTTGACGTTGAACTGCTTTTGTACGTCCACCAAAGCTGTCCTCACCATTTTCGGTACGAACAACAACCAAAGAGCCGCCTCTTTGAAGCGCGGAACGCAATGCCGCCTGAGCAACATCCCTTTTTTCACTTAATGTACCGCAGGAATCGGAAATGCCGATAGAAATTGTAATGGGTATAGGAGATTCCTCCAATGAAAATTTTACAACCTTATCAAGAATGTCAAATTTTGCATCTACCATTGATTTGAAATATTTATTTTCAAATTGCATTACATATTTATCGCGGTCATATTCGGTTAAAATACCGTTAAATTCAGCCGCCCATTCGGTCAACAGCTTATTAACGATAGCAGAACCGAAACGAAGGTTTTCCTTAACCTCCTGAGAAACCTCGTTTGTGTTATCAATAACGATATAAGCGATTCTTACAGCAGAATCCTCCAAATCGCGCTTGAGCCTATATTCCTCATCAGAGGAATACCAAATAGCACCAAACAATCTTTGCTTGTGAAACTCAATGGGAAAAGAGCGTACATTATAAGAATATCCGTCTGTTACAATCGGAAGAAAATCGACAAATTGCTCATGAGCTGCAGAAAGATTGGCATAAGATGCCTTTCCTTCAAAAAGCTTGGCCATTCCGGCAGAAAGACGCATTTCCGAAACCTCGGTTAATGCATTAAACTCATCATTGCTCCAAACGATACGGTTAGCTTCATTAACAACCATTACAGGAGAATCGATTTTCTCGGTTAGTCCTGCAATCATTTGAGCAATGCCATTACCGTCAATATCTCTGGCAAACCCATATTTTCCCATTTTAAAGAGGATAATTAAAACAACTGAATATATAACTATTGCTGTAAGAGCAATAAAGCCTGCGACCTGATTTACAGCAAAAAGCATTACTGTAACAACAGTAAAAATCAACAAGCCTATTAATTCATACGCAAAAGCATGAAAGAATTTAGTTATATTTTTCATTGTATCACCTCCAAATCATTTGATTATATCATTAATTTTTGCAATTGTCAATCAAGAAGAGTCTGCTGAGTTAATTCGGGATCAATATCTTCAAATATAGCACCCGAAGCAGGAAGCTTTAATTTACGATATTTCGATTCCTTTAAAAGCTTTTTCTTTTCGGGCTCATAAAGAGTAACAGAAGAAATCTTTTTGCCCTTCTTTAATGTGAATATCTGGCTTCCGCAGGATGTTCTTGTTGACTTTTCAAGAATCTGACTTCCCTTCACCAGCAAAACCCTGTCATCATCGGAGCGAACAAGATATTCGCGGTCTGCTTTTGCAGGAAAAACTCCGACAGCAACACTACCGCCAAAGAAAGCATTGGTCAATTTCTTGCGGTTGGTCTTTGTTTCATAGGAATCAACAGGGACCGAAACAGCCTTACCGTTTTCAAAGAAAATCAAAATTCTTCCCTTGTATTCGTTCAAGCAGATAGCGGAAATAACTCTTTCGTTATCATTAAACTTCAGCTTTGCAGGAACATATTCACCCAAAGCACTTGCCTTGGTATCATCAAAATCAGCAAGACGCGATTTATAAACCTGAGCCTCAGAGGTAAAGAAAAGAACCTCGTCGCTGTTATTAGTTTCAAACTTTGTACGCAACGAATCATTTTCCTTGAATTTCTGTATATCATTACCGCGCAAGGACGCCAAGGTACACTTCTTGAAATATCCTTCCTTGCTCAAAAATGCTACACAAGGATAATTAGGCACCTGCTCGTCAGTATCATCAACAGAAATTTCGTCCTTATCGATAATATAAGTTTTTCTGGGCATGCCGTATTTATTGGCAATCTCGCCAAGCTGTTTAATGATTCTTGTTTTAATTCTGCGTTCACTTGAAATAAGGAGCTTTAATTCTTCAATATCCTTTTCAAGCTCGCTGATTTCCTCGATACGCTTTAAAATATATTGCTTATTAAGATTTCTAAGCTTAATATCAGCAACATATTCAGCCTGTATTTCATCAATGGAAAAACCGTTCATCAAATTGGGAATAACATCCTTTTCGTTTTCGGTTCCTCTGATAATTGCAATAGCCTTGTCAATATCAAGCAAAATCGAGCGCAAACCGAACAGCAGATGGAGCTTGTCGGTTTTCTTGCCCAAATCAAAGATATAGGTTCTGCGCAAGCATTCAATACGGAATGCACACCATTCCTCAAGAATTTCCTTAATACCCATTGTCTTAGGAACACCGCCAACAAGGATATTAAAATTACATTTAAAATCGTCCTCAAGCTTGGTAAGCTTAAAAAGCTTCTGCATAAGCTTTTCGGGGTCGGCACCGCGCTTTAAATCAATAGCCATTTTAAAGCCATTGATGTCAATTTCATCGCGTACGTCCGAAACGTCTTTTATCTTACCTTCCTTAACAAGCTGAATCATACTCTCACGTATTTTTTCGAGAGTTGTTGTATAAGGAATTTGAAGAACCTCAATACGATTTTCGCTTTTATCATAAACATATTTAGCTCTAACCTTAATAGAGCCTCTGCCGGTTTCATAAACCTCTCTTATCTTTTGACGGTCATATATAAGAAGTCCGCCGGTAGAAAAGTCGGGAGCCTTAAGAATATCCATTATTTCATCTGTTGTAATATTCTCATTTTTAAGATATGCACAGCAAACCTCACAAACCTCTCTAAGGTTAAATGAGCAAATAT
>JAZSFY010000029.1:0-1798 GCA_045532415.1 Eubacteriales bacterium
TATTCAAAGGATTAATCGTAAAGCAAAGCACGCTTTCTCTTTCGTATACTGCTAAAAGCAAACCACGACAAAATTATCACCAAGAGAACAACGCAGATGATATACACAGCTTCATTTCCGCTGTCTTCGGTTGCTGTTGCGCCCAAATGCGTCCATCTTTCGGTCATATATTCCTTGATTTCATCAGGAAGGTCGGCAAACGAATCAGTGTAAACCTTATCGGGAGCCTCATAAAGGATTTCATAAGCATCAGGATGAAGCTCTTCTAGAAATTCTATATATTCTTCGTTCTCCACAACTGCGGTGTTAGGAGAAGCATAATACATATATTCTGCATTAGCCTTTGCAATTTCGGGGTCCATTAGGAAGTTGATATATAATTCAGCGGCTTCCTTATTCTTTGCATTCTTTAAAACGCAGGCGGCATCAATAAATATATTGGTGCCCTCCTCGGGATAATAAAATGCAAGATCCTCATTATTGCCATACATGGTGAAAAAGTCACCTGCATAATAAGGAGCAACAGCAGCTTCGCCGCTTTCCATTTTGTTGAAAACCTCGTCCATTACATAGCTTTGCAAAATTTCTTTTTGCTCTAAAAGCTTATCCAAGGCTTTATCCCAATCGGCTTTATTCTCACTATTGATATCAATACCTTGATAAAACTGAGAAATAGCAAATGCATCACGGGAATTATTAAAATTCAAAATCTTGCCGTCATACTTTTCATCCCACATAAGCGACCAGCTTGTAGGAGTTTCTTCAACGATAGATGTGTTATAAATTACACCTACCATACCTACATTGTAAGGCACACTATACTTATTTTCGGGGTCGTATTCGGTATTCTTATATTTTTCGTCAATATACTTATAATTGGGAATATTGTCGAAATTAAGCTCAGCAAGATAGCCTTCCTTTAAAAGTCTGCCGATCATATAATCCGAAGGGATTACAACGTCATAGTCGGCACCGCCGCTTGAAAGCTTAGCGTAAAGGCTTTCGTTGGAATCGTAGTTATCATAGACAACCTTGATACCTGTCAGCTTTTCAAACTCCTCATTAACATCAATCGTACCATCGGAGCCGTCGGATATATAATATCCCCAGTTATAAACCTTAACTTCGGTTCCTGCATATTTTGAATAGTCAATGGAAAGAGTTGTATCGGCGTATTCTATTTCGATTTCCTCGGCTTCGCCGCATCCTGTTAGTAAAACAGTCAGCATAAATAGAAGCGCGAGGGCAAGAGACAAATTCTTTTTCAATTCTTTATCCTCTTTTTGATTTAGGCTTAGTATCTCTGTCGCCGATAAAGTTAATAACTATCAGCAACACAAGTACAGCAAGAATAATGATTGTATTTGCCGCATACAAGGTAGGTCTAACACCTCTCTTAACGGCAGAATAGATATAAATAGGCAGAGTTTGGAAACCGCTACCTGTTACAAAATAGCTTATCAAAAAGTCATCCAGAGAAAGTGTGAACGCCATAAGCATACCCGAAACAACACCGGGCATTATACAAGGAAGCTCAACCTTAAAGAACGACATAAGAGGTCTGCATCCAAGGTCCATAGCAGCTTCGGTCAAATGCTTGTCCATTTGCTTAATCTTGGGTAAAACCGAAAGAATAACATAAGGCAAGCTGAATGTAACATGGGCAATAAGAAGCGTCCAGAAGCTGAGAGTGGACTGTAATCCTATAATAGCACCTGCTGAAACGAACAAAAGCATAAGAGAAACGCCTGTTACAATATCGGGATTCATCATAGGAATATTTGTAACAGACAAAATG
>JAZSFY010000269.1:0-1709 GCA_045532415.1 Eubacteriales bacterium
TGAGCGGCTTCGATTCTCAATCCCTTTATGGACATATAGTCGATATTTTCGGGCAATCCCTTTTCTTCAAGCTTTGAGAATCTTTCAACCTCGGCAAGCTGACGTTTGATATATCCCGAATATTTAATCTCGGTTTCGGCTTTTGAAAGGGTGATTTCATCGTAATCGCCGTTGATTCCGCCCAAAGCTATAATATCCTCGATTGTAACGTTGGGACGGCGCAAAAGCTCGGCTTTTACAATACCCATACCGCTTCGTTCATAGCCTCGTTTTTCATATAAATCATCAAGCGCTTCGCTTGATTTAATGCTTTCGTGCTCCAATGAATAAATCAATTCCTCAAGCTTGGCTTCGTCCGACAAGAATTTTTGGTATCTTTCCTCGCTGACAAGTCCCAATTCGTAGCCCTTGGGTAGCAAGCGTTTTTGGGAATTATCCTGTCTTAAAAGCAATCTGTATTCGCTTCTCGAGGTCATCATACGGTAAGGCTCGTTGGTTCCTTTTGTAACCAAATCGTCAATAAGAGTACCAATATAGCTTTCGCTTCTTGACAAGGAGAAGGAAGGCAATCCCTTTACTCTCAAAGCGGCGTTGATACCTGCTATCAAGCCTTGACCTGCAGCCTCCTCATATCCCGAGCTTCCGTTAAACTGACCTGCACCGAAAAGACCTTTGATATTTTTAAATTCAAGGGTATTATTCAACTGCAAGGGGTCACAGCAATCATATTCGATAGCGTAAGCGGTACGCATAAACACCACATTTTCCAATCCCTCGATTGAACGGACAAGCTTCAATTGAACCTCTTCGGGCAAAGAGCTTGAAAGACCTTGGAGATAGATTTCCTTTGTATCCAATCCCATAGGCTCAACGAAAATTTGGTGTCTTTCCTTATCGGCAAAGCGCACAACCTTATCTTCGATGCTTGGGCAATATCTCGGTCCGGTTCCGTGGATAACACCCGAATAAAGGGGCGAACGTCCGATATTATCACGAATAATTTGGTGGGTTTTTTGGTTTGTATATGCGATATAGCAGGGCAAAGAATTTTCTTTCGATTGGTGGAAGCCGAACATTATGGGGTTTTCGTCACCGTCTTGGCGTTCAAGCTTTGAATAATCGATAGAATCGGCATGAACTCTGGGAGGTGTTCCGGTTTTAAAGCGCACAAGCTTAACCCCTAATTTTTCAAGGGATTGAACCAATCTTTTTGCAGGCAGAGTATTATCGGGGCCGGATTCATAAGCCTCCTCGCCCACAATTATTCTACCGCCCAAAGATGTACCCGTTGCGATAATAACGCATTTTGCAGGATAAAATCCCCCGAAGGAGGTTGTAACACCGGTTACGCCATTTTCATCTGCTTCAACCGAAATAACCTCGCATTGTTTCAAAAAGAGGTTGGGGGTATTCTCCACCACCGATTTCATATATTTACTGTATCTCACCCTATCCGCCTGCATACGGAGAGAGCGAACCGCAGGGCCTTTTGATGCGTTAAGCATACGGCTTTGAAGCATAACCTCATTTGCCGCCTTGCCCATTTCGCCGCCCAAAGCGTCGATTTCAAAAACAAGGTGTCCCTTACCTGTACCGCCGATAGAGGGGTTACAAGGCATATTGCCCACAAGGTCAAGGGTTAGGGTAAACAAAGCGGTTTTCACGCCCATTCTTGCGCTTGCAAAGGCGGCTTCAAGACCTGCGTGTCC
>JAZSFY010000331.1:0-1584 GCA_045532415.1 Eubacteriales bacterium
TGAAGCATTTCGTGTACTCTATCCTTAAGAATACCCTCGTAAAGCTTTTCCATCATAGGATTATCTTGAGAACGCTTGATTGTGCTTGTGCGGTCGGCACGGTAAAGGATTTCACCACGGTTTTTGCGGTGACGGAAGGAGATATAGGGTTGACCTGCGCCGCTTATACATCCGCCGGGACAAGCCATAACCTCAACCAAATCGTAATGCGCTTCCCCGCTCTTGATTTTCTTAATCAAATCCTCGGCGTTACCCAAACCGCTTACAACAGCGATATGCAATTTCTTATCACCGTAAGGAATCCATGCTTCCTTGACTTCCTCCATACCTCTCACACCGCTATAGCTGATTTGAGCCAAGGTTGTGCGAGAGCTATCCTCGGATACTCTACGCAATACCGCTTCGGTAACACCGCCGGTTACACCGAACAAAAGGGATGCGCCCGACATAGCACCGAAAGGCATATCAACGCTTTCGGGTTCCAATTCACGGAACACGATACCCGATTCACGAATCATTTTAATCAATTCTTGGGTTGTGATAACTGCATCGGTAGCGGGACCGTATTCCTTCTTGAATTCTTCTCTTTGAGATTCAAATTTCTTTGCGGTACAAGGCATCAAAGCCACGTGGTAATGTTTGGTTACGCCTTCGGGAAGGTCGTTTTTGAACCATTCCTTGATAATCGCAGAGAACATACTCATAGGAGATTTACAAGTAGAAACGTTGGGCAGCATTTCGGGGAATTTCTTTTCTACAAATTGAACCCAAGCGGGACAGCAGGAGGTGAACAAAGGCAATTCTCCGCCGTTGTTTAATCTATCGATAAATTCCTTGGTTTCTTCCAAAACGGTTAAATCTGCGCCGGTGCAGGTATCGTAAACACGGTCAAAGCCCATTCTGTGTAATGCGGCAACGATTATACCCATAGAGTTTTCATCGTCACCCAATCCCAATTCTTGGGCAATACCTACTCTTACCGCAGGAGCGATTTCACAGCTTGTAAAGGTATCCTTTGCATCGAGAGCGTTCCAAACCTTGCTTGTATCGTCACGGACTACGATTGCACCTGTGGGACAAACCGCAGAACATTGACCGCAGCCGACACAAAGAGATTCGGAAAGAGGGATATCGAAGGCTGTGCTTATTGTAACGTTAGAGCCTCTGTGGGCAAAATCGATTGCGCCAACACGTTGAACCTCGTTACATTCTCTTACACAGTCGCCGCAAAGGATACATTTGCTGTTATCCTTAACGATGCAAAGAGATGATTCGTCTTTTTGAGTTTTGGTACGGGTATTTTCAAAACGGATATTGCTTATACCGAATTGAGCCGCAAGGTCTTGCAATTTACATTTGCCCGAATTTGCACAGGTAGTACAATCACGGCAATGTTCAGCCAAAAGCAATTCGAGAATATTTTTGCGGTAACGGCGAAGACGTCCCGTATTTGTTTTAATCTTCATACCCGGTGCAGGCAAGGTGGAGCAGGCAGCCATCAATCCTATGAACAATATCGAAGGCATAGGTATCTCTCCTGACAAGAAGCTTCAGGGAAGGCTGTTGTCACATGAAGTCGGATCG
>JAZSFY010000108.1:0-3348 GCA_045532415.1 Eubacteriales bacterium
CGATCCGACTTATTCGTTAGCCGCAAGAACAGCGCCCTTTGCAAGCTCGCTTGCAGGATTGTCGCCGCCCATTATATCTACTGCTACGGTTATTTTCATTATTAATTCTCCAATTTATTTCTTTTCTTCTGTCCAACCGCAGGAATTTTTGCTATAATACATTTCTCTTGTTTTCTTTTTCAAAACGGGGCCGCCGCATTGAGGACAGCGTCTTTCTGTGGGCACATCCCAAGAGGAAAAGCTGCAATTGGGGTAATCCTCGCAGGCATAATAGGTTTTGCGGTTTCTTGTTTGCTTAATCATAACCCGCTTGCCGCAATCGGGACAGGTTAATCCGCTGTCGCGGCGGTAAGGAATTGCCGTCTTACAATCGGGATAATTACGGCAGGCAAAGAAATTACCGTGAGGGCCCTTTCTCAATATCATATCGTTACCGCAATTGGAGCATTTCTCGTCGGCAATAACCTCGGCAGTCTTCTTTTCGCCCTCCTCTGCCGATTCCTCTCCGCCCAAGCGCTTTGTATTCTTACAGCGGGGATAATTGGGGCAGGCGGCAAATTTACCGTAACGGCCTGTTTTTTCAATCATCATAGCTCCGCACTTTTCGCAGATTATTCCGGTTTCAACCTTGGGAATCTCAACCTTTTCACTGCCCAAGGTCTTTTCCGCTTCCTCAAGCTGACCCTTGAAATGACCGTAAAATTCACGCAAAACATTAATATATTCTGCGGTGCCGTCCTCGATTCTATCGAGATCTTCCTCCATTTCGGCGGTGAAATTATAGTCAACTATATGGGAAAACGCCTTTTTCATGGTTTCGGTTGTTACGTTGCCTAATTCTGTGGGAACAAGGAATTTTCCGTCACGGCGGATATATCCGCGTGAAATTATTGTGGTAATTGTAGCAGTAAAGGTAGAAGGTCTGCCGATACCCTTATCCTCAAGAACCTTTACAAGAGAGCCTTCTGTAAAGCGAGAGGGAGGCTGGGTAAATTTCTGCTCGGGTGTTATTTCAACAGCCGAAACCTTTTCGCCCTCGTAAAGCTCGGGAAGATTTGCAGATGCTTCCTCGTCATTGTTATCATCGGCAATATCGCCGTAAACTGCGGCAAATCCGCGGAACTTTACCGTATGTCCGTTTGCACGGAAAATATATCCGTTGGAAACGATGTCTGCGCTTACTGTATCCATAAGCTCGGGGGACATCTGAGAAGCAATAAAGCGCTCCCAAATAAGCTTGTAAAGCTTATATTGGTCGTTGGTGATCTTACCCTTAAGCATTTCGGGAGTTATGGTAGGATCGGTAGGACGGATTGCCTCATGGGCGTCCTGAGCGTTCTTTTTAAGCTTATATTTATTAGGTGTGGGAGGATAATACTCGGCACCGTATTTTGAAATAATAACATTCTTTGCCGATTCTCTCGCCTCGTCGGAGATACGGAGAGAGTCGGTACGCATATAGGTTATAAGACCGTAGGTGTTCTTTTCACCGATATTAACACCCTCATACAATTCCTGTGCCACAAGCATAGTTTTCTGAGATTGGAAGGAAAGCTTGCGGTTGGCATCCTGCTGAAGGGTTGAGGTAATAAAGGGAGGCGCAGGACGGCGTTGCTTTACAGCCTTTTTAACCGATTCAACGGTAAAGCTGTTTTTGTCAATAGCCTCTAAAATAGCCTTAACCTCATCCTCCTTGGAAATATCGATTTTCTTGCCGTCTTTTCCAAAGAATTTCGCCTTAAAGCTTTCGCCCTGCTCGGTAGAGAATACCGCAGGAATAAGCCAATATTCCTCGGGAACAAAGGCGTTAATCTCCTGCTCTCTTTCTACAACAATTCTTGTAGCAACCGATTGAACTCTGCCGGCAGAAAGACCGTTTTTAATATGCTTCCAGAGAAAGGGGCTTATTTTATAGCCAACAAGTCTATCTAAAATTCTTCTTGTTTGCTGGCTGTTAACAAGGTTCATATCTATTTCACGGGGATGCTTTATAGCCTCCTTAACCGTATTTTTTGTAATTTCATTAAAGGTGATACGCTTGATCTTAGAGGAATCAACCTTTAAAACATTTGCTAAATGCCAGCTTATAGCCTCTCCTTCACGGTCAGGGTCGGCTGCAAGGAAAACGCGGTCTGCCGCCTTGGCATCCTTACGAAGCTCGTTGATAAGCTCGCCTTTTCCGCGGATATTAATATATTGAGGCTCGAAATCCTTATCTATATCGATACCCAGCTTGCTTTTGGGAAGGTCCCTTACATGGCCCTTAGAGGATTTAACCTTATATCCCTTGCCCAAAAAGCCCTTTATGGTATTCGCCTTATGAGGCGACTCCACTATCACCAATGTGTTCATCTAAATACTCCTTTTAAAAGGTTATATCACTATTGTATCAGAGAATATCTTCCGCCTATTGAGGGCGAAACCATTCCCTGTATCTCCATTAATGTTAATTCTGTCATAACATCCGAAACAGGCAATCCCGTAAGACTGCATATTTCATCGGCACACAATGCCGTTCCCTTTGAAAGAACCGAAATTATAGCCGATTCTGTATCTCCGTCGGAAAAATCCCCAATCGGTTCTTCAAGGATTATTTCCTGCTCTGTATTTTCCTCGTCGTCCTCCTCACTGAAAACAAATTCCGGCTTTGGAAGGGCTTCTTTAATAATTTCTACCGTATTTTCTTCCTCCAATCCTTTATTTCCATAGGAATGTAATTCCTCGGTAAGGGCAGATTCTGAAAGGTGAATTATTTCGGGATATTCAAGCGAAAGAGGAGAAAGAATATCGTTTGGCTCGGTTGCAATAGGTGTTCCGTTTTTTATAAGCTTGTTTGTGCCTGCGCTTTCTACACCCAATGCGCCGGGAACAGCATAAACAGGCTTGCCCTGAGCAGTTGCATATCCGGCTGTTATCAAGGCACCGCTTTTTTCGCCTGCCTCCACAACAACCAAAGCATCGCTTAATGCGCTTATAATACGGTTTCGGTTAGGAAAATCAGCCCTTGTTTTAGGCGCCTTGGGATAATGCTCGCTTATTACAAGCCCATTTTTATAAAGAGCTTCAAATGCCTTTATGTTTTCCTTGGGATATATTTCCCCGATAGGTGTTCCCAATACGCCGACAGTATATCCATTTGCCATAATTGCGCCACGGTGAGCCGAAACATCAATGCCCTTTGCAAGACCGCTTACAACGCAGGCACCGCTTTTTGCAAAATCCGAGGCAAATTCCTCGGCAACTCTCCTGCCGTAATCCGACATATTTCTTGTTCCTACTATGCCTACACAGGGGATTTTATCCAAATTACGAAAATCGCCGATAGAATACAAAACAGCAGGGCAGGCT
>JAZSFY010000333.1:0-9560 GCA_045532415.1 Eubacteriales bacterium
ATTCCAAAACACTGTTTACAGGGGCAACACGAAGGCGGACGCCCTCGTTATTTTCGCCATTGACTATAAAGCCCTTTTGTGTCAAGGAATCAAAGCTTGCCCGATATGCTATTTCGGGATGATTGTTTTCTTGGCTTAAGTGAGCAAGCATAAAGGACTCTGCCCCGTAATTTACCAAATGAGGCAAAAGGGTTGCACAGCGTTCATTTGACAAATGCCCCATATCACCTAAAATACGTTGCTTTAAATGATAAGGATAGGAGCCGTCCTCAAGCATTTGAATGTCATGGTTAGATTCGATTACAACACGTCTGCAGCCCGAAAGACCTCTGAGAATCCCCTCGGAAAGATGACCTATATCTGTGAAATAGCCGATTTTTTCCTCTCCTGCACGGATACGGAAGCCAAAGCTTCCGCGGGAATCATGGGGAGTTGGGATAGGGCAAAGAGCGGTATCGCAAAGCTCGATAACATCCCCTGTGAAAAGAGGTATAAGCCTTGTGCCGAAATCCACTCTTTCGGAAATATATTCACAGCTGTTTCCGGGGGCGAAAACCGGCATTTCAAAATGCTTGGTAATGGTTTGAAGCCCCTTTATATGGTCGCTATGCTCATGTGTTATAAAAATAGCAGAAATATTTTTAAGTCCCGTGCCGATTTGGTTTAAGGAAGATTCGATAGTCCTTGCAGAAGCACCGCAATCTATCAAAAATTCATCTCTGCCGTATTTTATGTATGCCGAATTCCCTTTTGATGAGGAACAAAGCATAAAAACCTTTGCTTTTTCCATGAAAAGAATTTATCCGATAATTTCGTTTTCGGTAACAACAGCGGCACCGTAAGGTCTTATTGTGTAAACCTGACAGGAGTTTTCACCAAAAACACCTTCCATAAGCTTTTTATACTCTGCAACAGAAGCCTTGGGGATATATGCCTGAATTGTTCCTGCAAATCCACCGCCGTGAACACGGCAAACATATCCTGCCTGCTCGGTCAAAGCCAAGGCAAGAGAAATACCCTGCTCGCTTATATTCTTGTTTGTGTAAACGTTCTGGAGGAATTTAAAGGAGGAATTGCCCGAAGCGGATACATACTTGAGATATCCGTCGAAGTTGTCAGCCTTTAATGCGTTCTTCAAGGAATTAACGCGCTTGTTTTCATTAAAGAAGTGCATTGCGCGCATTATAGCTCGGTCGCCTACAATAGAGCGCATATAGGAAATTCTGCCAATGAAATCAGCCTCGTCGCATTGACGAAGAACCGATTTGCCCATTAATGCCGCAACAGAGCGCATTTCCTCGGGAACAGAAGCATAGTCGTCGGTAAGGTCGGCATGGTTGCCTCCTGTATTTACGATACAAAGGCTGTAATCGTATTTATCAATATCAAAATTGATTTTTTCGGTCTTAGGATTAGCGTTATCCTCGAAATCTATCCACAAGCAGCCGCCGCTTGCACAAGCCGCCTGGTCCATAAGTCCGCAGGGCTTGCCGAAGAAAACGTTTTCGGCATACTGACCTGCCTTTGCAAGCTCCATAGGAGTAAGGCTGTTGTTATTATAGAATTCAGAGAAAATAAGGGCGCAGATAACCTCGAACGCCGCCGAAGAAGAAAGGCCCGAGCCTGTCATAACGTCACTTGTTGTGCAGGCTGTAAATCCCCCAACCTTTTTGTCGTTCTTAAGGAAATAGTCAGCAAGACCTGCAATAAGAGAAGCAGAGCTTCCGGGACGTACTTTATCGGGAGAAGGAGAGGAAATATCAATAGTATCCTCGCGGTAGCCTGCGCTTTTAAGGGTAACGGTCATATTATCGGTTTTTGCGGCAATGGTGATTATATCAATATCAACCGATGCGGCAAGAACCTGACCTTGGTTGTGGTCGGTATGGTTGCCCAAAAGCTCGGTTCTTCCAGGAACCGAGAACAAGGTTACATCAAGGTCGCCGTAAAGTCTTTTGAAATCCTCTGCCAATGCAAGGATTCTGTTTTTGCGGTCGGTAACATCCTTATTAGGGTAAAGCTTTGCGATAACATTATCGAAATCGCCGTTTTGGAGTTTTTCAATAAGTAAGGTAGCAAGCATAGTTTTAAATTCCTTTTTTATATTTTTTCTTCTATTTTTTCAATTTCACAAATATAAACCGTATGGTAATCGTTATCGTAATTCTTGGCAATATCTTGAGAAACAAATGCATCGGGATTGATTTTCCCCGCATAAAGCTTTTTGCCGTAGATTATTCTTTCGGCTTCATTAAAGCCTATATTTCCGTTATCGTTAAATACTGTAAGACCTGTTTCCATAAATTTGTCAACATCTCTGCCGCTGTTTCTTCCGCAGAAGGTTAATTTATCGCGGTATTCCTCGGAAAAGAAGGAAAGAGAAATTCTGTCGCTTTCTTCGGTAAATTCATGGGTATATCTCTGGGGACGTATAAAGCAGAAGAAAACATTTTTGTTCCAAAGAACTCCCATTCCGCCCCAGCTTGCTGTCATTGTGTTAACAGTTCCGTCCTTTTTGGCGGCAGAAACAAGCATCCATTTTTTGCCGATATCCTCAAAAACATTGGAATTGATATCAGCCGCATTAATCTCCTTAAATGCCATATCATCTCTCCTATTCACAGTTTATTGCATAAAGGAACACATCCCAGGCAGGCACATATTCCTTTTTGCGTAAATAAAATTTATATTTATAATTATGCTTTTTCAAAAGCAAGGGAAGCTTTATAATATCCTCTGCCTTATGATAAAGAGCCACCGAAACATGGCATTTACAGCAATAAATGGTGTTGACACTCCCGAATATTGCTTCCTCATCCATGCCCTCAGCATCAATCTTTATGCTTCCTACGGGGACGCCCTTTGCATGGATATGAGTAAATCCGCAATAGCTGTCAACAGACGCACATTTAATCATGCTTCCGCCTTCGCCGCAATGAGATGCCCTTCCGCCTCCGTCAGCAAAGGAAATAAGGCAATCCCTTTCGCCTGCCGCCATATTTTCGGGAACACAATTCCTTATGCCCGAAACATTCCTGCAAAGCTTTTTATATGTATTCTTATCGGGCTCAAAGGCGATAATATCCCAATAATCAGGGTTGTTTTCGGCATATTCGGTTGCGGTGTCGCCGTCATAGGCACCTATATCAATATGCCTTTTGGAATGATTATAAAACTCCTTTGGTGCAACAAAGCCGTTGTTACCGTCGAGATAAGAAATGTCGCCTGTAACATTATATTTCACAAGGGACAGAAATATTTCTCTGGATTCCTCATCGGCAAGGCAGGAATAAACCCTCTCGAATTTTTCGGCATTTTCAAGAATAAATCCCTTGTCGCAGCAGCCCTCTCCAAAAACAGGAAGGTTGGGAGAAATCAAGCGATGCTTTACTGCAATTTCCTTTAAAAATCGGGATTTTTCGCCCTCAAGTCCAAAGCACAAAACCAAGCAAAGCCTACCGTAAAGTTCCTCGGCTTTGCTGATTGAAATAATATCAAAGCCCAAAAACTCTTGACCTCTTACAAATCCGTCAGAGGCAACAACACCCTTAATTTCAACATTATGCTCTTTTAAATATGAATATATCTTTTCGGCACCATTCCCCATTCCGTAAAGGAATACAGGCGATTTTTCTGCCTTTAATGAATCGATAACCGAAGAAAGAGGGGTAACAAGCTCTTTTATCATAAGTCTTCCTCGGCATAGCTTTTAAAGCCTTCACCGAACACGCTTGTAGCCTTGGTAACTATCATAAATGCATTTTCGTCCTCGGATTTTACAAGGTCCCTTGCCTGAGGAAGAATACGCATTCTCATAACGCACATCAAAACCTTTTTATCCCTGCCTGTATAAGCCCCTTGACCTTGAAGATAGGTGGCGCCTACATCAAGCTCCTTTAAAAGCCTTTTGGCGATTAAATCATCACGGTCGCTTATTATATATATCAATCTTGCTTCATCAGAGCCGTAAAGCACGGTATTGAGAACATACATCTGAATGAACAATGCAACGCCCGAAATAAGAGCAGTTTCGATATTTCTGAAAACTATACCCGAAAGAAGGCAGATTGTACCGTCGGCAAAAAGGAAGATATTTCCCGTAGGAACATGAGGGAAGCGCTGACGTATTACCTTTACGATAATATCGGTGCCTCCTGTTGTAGAACCGCAACGGAACACAGTTCCGATACCCGAGGAAACCAAAACCGCACCTGCAATACAGCAAAGATATCTGTCGTCGGTTATAACCGGAACATAAGCCTCGAAAAGATTGATAAACAACGAGCTTACCGCAATTGAATATATGGTGGGAAGCAGAATTTTATATCCAAGCTTCCAAATACCCAAAATCATAATAGGCACGTTGATTATAGCAACCCAAGTACCGATGGATATACTACTGAAGCAGTAATTTACAATAATCGAAAGACCCGAAACGCCGCCCGATGCAAGGTTTGCAGGGGAAAAGAACAATGCCACGCCCGATGCATACAATAGACATCCAAAGGTCATTAATAAATATCTTCTTATTGTTTTAATTGCCGAATTTTTCATTATTCACCTTTTTATTTTCCTGCGTTTTCGAAATAATTAATATTTGTATTCAGCTTCATGGAAACCGCAACAATGCCATAGCCCGATTCGTTTTCTAATATCATAAGCTCTACATCATATAAAAGCTCGTTGGAACGAATAACATAATCGCATTTCATCAAGGTACCCTCAAATGAGGTATCGTTAATATAATTCTTATCCACAGCCTCCAATGCATCAAGCTCGTTTCCTGCTGTGAAGAAGTGATTTTTTGAAAGGTTGTTATAAAATTCCTCGTTGGGCAAAGCCGTTTCCTTATAATCGGGATGCAAATATGCTTCCATAGCCGAATTGTCCTTTAAAAGCATGGCTTTTATAAAGGGCACAGCTATTTCATCGGTTCTTTCGTTATCGCTGTTACAGCTAAAAAGCGAAAAAACCAAAAGCAGAGAAAACAAAATCAAAATATACTTTTTCATTTCAAAACCTTATTTATTGACAATCTTATAAATTTCGCCTTTTCCTACGCCACGGTCACGGGAAACCTGCTTGCAGGCATCCATTTTGCTCATTCCCATGGAAATATAATATTCAACATGGTCGGGAACGGTCATATCCTTCCAAAAAGCCTCCTCCTCTGCCATGCCCTCGCAGACGAAAACATATTCGCCCTTTTTCTCGGGAGCAGAAAGCGCGGAAAACATTTCGGCAATACCCTCAACCGTGCCTCGGAAAAACCTTTCGTGAACCTTTGTTAATTCCTTGGCAAGGACACATTTTCGGTTGCCCAAGGCTTTAGCAAGCTCATTAAGATAATCCTCAGCATCATGAGGAGAGATATAGAGAATAAAGGTTCTTTTTTCTCTTGACAATTCCTCGATACGTTCTTTTCGCTCACGGTTGTTTTCGGGAAGAAAGCCCTCAAAGCAAAATCTGCGGGATGCCAAGCCCGAAGCCGAAATTGCGGTTATTGCCGCGCAGGCACCGGGGAGAGGACAAACTGTTATACCTCTTTCGGCACAAGCGGCAACAAGCTTTTCGCCCGGGTCGCTTACCGCAGGAGTTCCCGCATCGGTTATCAGCCCGCAGGATTCCCCCGACTGGATTCGCTCTGCGATAGAATCTATTACATTTTTATTGCTATGCTCATGATAACTGACCAAGGGCTTTTTTATATCCAAAAGCATCAGCAATTTTCCGCCTACTCTTGTATCCTCGGCGGCAACAAAATCAACCGTTTCCAAGGTTTCTCTTGCTCTTTGAGTCATATCACCCAAATTGCCGATAGGTGTAGGCACAATATAAAGTATTCCTGCCATTTTTATTTAATCCTTTGCCTCAAACCAGCTTTTGCCCATGCCCACATCAACCGAAAGAGGAACATTAAGCTCTGCCGCCTGTGACATTGCCTTTTTCAAAATTTCCTTTGCCGATTCAGCCTCGTTTTCGGGAGCCTCGATAATCAATTCGTCATGGATTTGAAGAATCAATCTTGCCCGAAGCCCTGCTTCCTTAAGCATTTTATCGGTCAAAATCATAGCCATTTTTATCAAATCGGCTGCGGCACCTTGGATAGGAGTGTTCATGGCAACTCTTTCGCCAAATGCCTGAAGATTTTTATTGGTAGAAGCAAGCTCGGGAACATACCTTCTTCTGCCAAATATTGTTTCTACATATCCGTTCTCTCTTGCAAACAGCTTTGTGTTCTCGAGATATTCCTTTACAGAGGGATAATTGGAAAGATAATTGGAAATATATTCTGCCGCAACCTTACGGGGAATCTTTAAATCCTGAGAAAGAGAATAATCGCCGATTCCGTAAATTATACCGAAGTTCACAGCCTTTGCTCTTTTTCTCATTTCGCCGCTTACCTGAGAAACAGGCACGCCGAAAACCTGACTTGCGGTAACCGTATGAATATCCTCGCCGTTGCGGAATGCATTTATTAATTCCTCATCGTTGGCAACATGAGCCAAAATTCTAAGCTCGATTTGAGAATAGTCGGCATCTATAAGAACATTTCCCTCGCCTGCCACGAAAAATTTGCGAAATTCCCTTCCCTTTTCGGTTCTGACAGGAATGTTCTGCAAATTAGGCTCGGCAGAGGAAAGTCTGCCCGTTAAGGTTTGGGTTTGCTTGAAGGTTGTGTGTATTCTTCCGTCGGCAGAAATCTGCTTGCTCAAGCCGTCGCAATAGGTGTTTTTAAGCTTGGTATCCTTGCGGTAATCTCTTATAAGACCTACAATAGGATGATAGGGCTCCAGCTTTTCTAAAACAGAATCGTCGGTGGAATATCCGCTTTTGGTTTTACGGTAATGAGGCAAGCCCAATTTTTCAAAAAGCACTGTTCCAAGCTGTTTTGGAGAATTAATATTAAAGCTTTCTCCTGCTAATGCCCATATAGCTTCTTCCTCCTCGGCAATAGAGCGGGAAAGAACATCAGAAAAGCTGTCCAATGCATTTCTGTCCACAGCAAAGCCGCGGCATTCCATATCCCAAAGAAGCTTTGCCAAGGGAAGCTCTACCTCATCATAAAGCTTTTTTGATTGAGGATTAAGCTTTTCCAAAAGCTTATTATACATATCGGGCAAAAGCGAAGCCTTAATCTCGCTTGCGCTTACACCCAAAATATCCAAAGCCGCCTTTCCAAAAGAAACGCCGTTATCTGCAGGAGCGCAGACATAAACCATCAACGAAATATCCTCCAATGGCATTTCCAATGAAGCGCCAAGGCTTTTTGCAAAATGAAGCAATTCCTTTACAGACCAGCAGACCGCTTTTTTACAATTTTGAATCAAGGAGAACGCCTTTTCTCCATGTCCTGAATATACCTTGCCGTCAACACAGATTTGAAGGTCATTATCCTTTTGGTTAAGGAAAATTTCCTTATCCGACAAATCGCCCATTTCCTCCAAGGGCAAAAGGATTTCTTCGGCTTCGACAGCAGGCGCCGCCTTATCAAGCTTTTCTAAAAATTGGCGGAAGCCCAATCTTGTATAAAGCTCTCTGAGGGCAGGAATATCCATGCCTTCATATTTACATTGAGAAAGCTCCCATCCCAAAGGCACATCAAGCTTTATTTCCGCAAGAAAGCGCGACATATATGCGCTGTCCTTGCCCTCGGCAAGCTTTTTGCCTACGCTTCCCTTTATTTCATCAACATGATTATAAATATTATCAAGAGAGCCATATTCTACAATAAGCTTTATAGCGCCCTTTTCGCCTATTCCGGGAACACCCGAAATATTATCCGAGCTGTCGCCCATTAAAGCCTTTATGTCAATAAGCTTTTTGGGCTCCACACCGTATTTCTCCATAATTTCCTTAGGCGTGGTAACCTTTGTGTCATCATTGGAAGCCAACAAAACCGTTACATGGTCGTTTATGAGCTGAAAGCTGTCGCGGTCGCCTGTAACAATAAAGGTTTCGTCACCGAGAGCAGTAAAGCCTGCGGAAAGAGTTCCCAAAATATCGTCTGCCTCAAAGCCTGCCTGCTCAATAACCGTCAACCCCAAAGCTCTAGCCAATTCCTTCGCAAAGGGCAGCTGAAGGGCAAGCTCCTCTGGCATAGGCTTTCTTGTTGCCTTATAGCTTTCGCAAGCCTTATGACGGAAGGTTTTTTCTTTCAAATCGAATGCAATAGCCGCATAATCGGGAGTTGAGCCTATTTGAGAAAACGCCTTGTTTATCATGCCGTTAAAGCCGAAAAGGGCATTTGTAGGCAAGCCGTCGGGAGCATTCAGCGGGCGAACCCCGTAAAATGCTCGGTTCAATATGCTGTTTCCGTCAAAAATCAATGCTTTTCCCATTGCTATCGCTCCGTATATATAATCTATAATATTTTACCACTTCATACCTTTAAAGTCAACAAAAACAAGGTTTTTATACACCTAAAAAAGACTGTTTGCATCATAATCGGGAACTGCACCAAGCTGGGTCACCACATAACTGCTGAGCGTTACCGCACGGTCAAGACATTGACCTACATCAAGCCCCTTTAAAAGGCTGACCAAAAAGCAGGCGGCAAAGCTATCACCTGCGCCTACTGTGGAAAGAACCTCACCCTTGGGCTTGTCTGAAAGGAGAATATTTCGCTTTCGGCAATCATAAACCATTGCGCCCTCGCTTCCCATTGTAAGGCAGATATATTTCAGCTTGGGATATTTTTTCGACAGCCCCAAAAGAGTATCAATGTTGCCTCTTTTTCCGAAAAAGCCGATTTCCTCGTCACTTATTTTCAAAATTGTAGTTTCTCTTAAAAGATAATGAACAAGCTCTCTTGAATAAAAATTCCCTCTGAAGTTAACGTCAAAAATAGTTTCCTTTCGTGAAAGGGTTTTAAGGAGCTTTTCAAAACTGTTTCTCGATTGTATGCCTCTCATTGCAAGAGTTCCCATATACAAGGCATCAAAGCTTCCCGATGCATAGCTTATGGGTATATGGTCATAAGCCACATCGGAGGCAAGGCTATAGCTTGGATGTCCGTCGTTTAATGCTACAACACATTTCCCTGTTTCAAATCGACGGTCGGTTGCAATATAATCGGTTTTAATACCAAGGCTTTTCGCCTCGGCAATAGCCAAAACGCCGTTTTCGTCACCGCCTACACATGAAGCAAGGTAGCTTTCGGCACCGAGCTTGGCGCAATGTGCCGCAAAATTAAAGGGAGCGCCGCCGATAACCCTTTTCTCGGGAAAAATATCCCACAATATTTCGCCAAAGGCTAAAATTTTCATATTAATTACTCCCTATTAATCTTTCTTTTAATTTGATTTTAATCGGTCTTAATAAGTTCGTCAATATTAATGTTGCAATTTTCGGCAAAATGTGTTAATATTTCATCAACATAATTCCCCCATTCCAACGGAGGACACAGCATGAGCAATAAAAATAAAAAAGACGGACGAAAAATCCGTACATTGGACCCGATGCATTATGTAGGTCCATACCTTATGAAAACCCGAGTTGACTCCACAAACTATTTCTCGGGAACACTTGACATCGAAAAAGCAGAAGAATATATCCGC
>JAZSFY010000021.1:0-4575 GCA_045532415.1 Eubacteriales bacterium
CGATCCGACTTATGGACCCAGGTGACCTTGAGCGCGAGCGCGGAATCACTATTCTTGCAAAAAACACATCCGTTGTAAGAGACGGAGTTAAGATCAATATCGTTGACACCCCCGGTCACGCAGACTTCGGCGGTGAGGTTGAGCGTATCCTCAAAATGGTAAACGGTGTTATTCTTTTGGTTGACGCGGCAGAGGGTCCTATGCCTCAAACTCGCTTTGTTCTTCAAAGAGCTTTGGAGCTTAACCATAAGGTTATCGTTGTTGTTAATAAGATTGACCGTCCCGATGCTCGTATTGATGAGGTTATGGACGAGGTTTTAGAGCTTCTCTTTGACCTTGATGCAAGCGACGAGCAGCTCGAAAGTCCTATGCTTTTCTGCTCAGGCAGAGCAGGCACCGCCTCTCTTTCTCCTGATGAGCAGGGTGTAAATCTTCAGCCTCTTTTTGAAACCATACTTTCTCATATTCCTGCTCCCGAGGGCGATCCCGACGGCGAGCTTCAGCTTCTTGTTTCTTCCATAGACTATAACGAATATGTTGGACGCATCGGTATCGGCAGAATCGAACGCGGCGCTATAAAGCAAGGTCAAGAGGTTCTTATAACCAACTATCACTCCGATGCAGCCGCAAGAAAAACTAAGATTGTTTCTCTTTATCAAATAGACGGTCTTAACCGTGTTCCCGTGCAAACTGCTTCTATGGGCGATATCGTCTGCTTCTCAGGTGCTGAGGACATTACAATAGGCGACACCATCACTTCTATGAATAGCCCCGAGCCCTTGGAATTTGTCAAGGTTGGCGAGCCTACTATGGAAATGACCTTCTCAGTAAACGATTCTCCCTTTGCCGGCAAGGAAGGTAAATTTGTAACATCCCGTCAATTGCGTGATAGACTTTTTAAGGAGCTTCTTAAGGATGTTTCTCTCCGTGTATCAGAGGGCGACAGCACAGACAGCTTTAATGTTGCGGGCAGAGGCGAAATGCACCTTTCTATACTTGTTGAAACAATGCGCCGTGAAGGATTTGAGCTTTGCTGTTCGACTCCCCGTGTTCTTTATAAGGATATCGAGGGTGTAAAGTGCGAGCCCTTCGAGCTTGTAACAGCCGATGTTCCTTCTGAGTATGTTGGTACAGTTGTTGAAGAATTAAGCCGCCGTAAGGGCGACCTTCTTCAGATGAACCCCAACGGAAACGGCACAAGAATGAAGATTGAATATTCTATTCCTGCACGTTGCTTGATTGGTTACAGAAGTATGTTTATGTCTGCAACACGCGGCGAAGGAATTTTGAATTCCATTTTTGAAGGATACAAGCCCTTTAAGGGAGATATTCAAATTCGCTTCACAGGCTCTCTTATTGCCAGCGAAACAGGCGAAACAACCTCTTATGGCTGCTATAACTCTCAGGAACGCGGTAACCTTTTTGTAGGTCCCGGTGTTCAAGTATATGAGGGTATGGTCGTTGGTATTAATCCCAAGGCTGAGGATATGGCAATTAACCCCTGTAAAAAGAAACAGCTTACCGCTATTCGTTCTGCAGGTGCCGATGAAAAGCTTATTCTTACACCTCCCATAATCTTCTCTCTTGAAGAAGCAATCGAATTTATTGCCGAGGATGAATTGATTGAGGTAACACCTAAATCAATTCGAATCCGCAAGAGAATCCTTAATAAAGAGCTTCGCATGAAAGCTGCAAGCAAGGCTAAAAAGGCAGAAGCAAAATAATAGAACTAACGATAAAAGACGGTTCAATTTGAACCGTCTTTGTGTTTTATAACTTTGTTGCTTTACTCATGAAATTCAAATCAGTTATATCATCTTGTTGATCTTCTACAAAACCGGTGATTACAAATCCGCATTTAATTTGACCGCCAATATAATCCTCCATTGTATGTCCGAATTCGATCCAATTTTCATCGTTGCTTACATATGGCATTTTGTTTATGGCTTTATAATACCCACCATTTGGGTCATCCACATAATCGCATACATACATTATTGGGTTAGGTGCGGCAATGATAAGTTCGCCACCCTTTTTTAAGACTCTATAACATTCCTTGAATACATTATTTATATCTTGAACATAAAACAAAGAAGCAGGATTGACAATTAGATCAAAATAATCATTTTCAAATCTTGACAAATCAATTATATTGCCGTGTTCAATTGTTAATTTCAATCCATATTCAAAAGCTATTTTTTTATCTTTATCAAGCATCTTTTCCGAAATGTCAATTACCGTAACTTCTGCTCCCGCAGCGGCAAGCAATGGGGCTTGCAGACCGCCGCCTCCTGCAAGGCAAAGCACTTTTTTGCCGCGTAGTGAAGGAATCCATTCGTGGGGTATGGGTTTGTTTATTCCTAATTTCAATTCAAGGTTTCCGTTCTTTGCCTCATTCAATTGTTGCACTGTTGCACAATTCGACCACCAAACCGAATTATCAACGAGTCTATTTATATTTGCTTCTACGCATGCGTATATATTATTTGATTTCATTATTCACCATAAATTATTTTTCAATCGCATCATTAATTCATATAATGCAGTTCTGTTTGAATCCCATTTCAGTCTTTCTTTTGCGTCTTCGTATTTTAACCATTCATATTCCAAATGCTCGTTAGACAGCTTTATTGCGTCAGTACATTCGAAACCAAACGCGTATTCGGGAACTACATAGGTATCTTCATTCCAATTATATAAATATTTTAATGGGAAAATATCGGTAGGGATGTAACACATTGATTTTAATTCAATAATATTATCTGCCCTAACACCGCTTTCTTCAAAAATCTCTCGTATTGCCGCGGCTTTCGGGCTTTCGTCATCTTCGCCGCCTCCTGCAATAAATTGCCATTGGTCAAAGTCGGCTCGGTGGAATATACAGAAATAGGGAATCCCATTTATAAATTTAAAGGGGATAGCCAGAATTTGAAAGGGTGCTCTCATAAATATTCACCTCTATTGTCTTATTTTAAGCTTCCGTCGGATGAATGAATAGAATTTTTATGATCAAATATACAGTTTTTAAAGAAAACCGAATTATAAGCATAATGCTCAGGAAGTGATTCATATATTTTGCTGTGGATTCCTATTTCATCCTTGTATTTGCTATCACCTGTTAAGGTAAAAAGTGTTTCAAAAATATCATCAAGGATGAATTCAAACTCTCCGTAATTATCGCACTTTACACAAATGTCGAGAATTTTCAATATACCTTCAAGTATATTCTTCTTTTCATCATCTTGAATAAGACTGTTTTCCGAAAGGCACTTAGCGCAGTAAACAAATTCTAAAAGCAATTCCAGCAAATGCTCGCGGGCATATTTTGCTCTTTCTATTTCGTTTAATCCATGGCGGAACAGTAATGCATTTTTTGTATGGACAACCCTCGGCATTTTGCTTGCAATTTTCATCAATGTATTTTCATCCGAAACTCTCGCTTCAAGCTTGATAAGCCAGGAAAGGGCTTCACACCTGATTTTCTCATCGTCGCAATCAAAAAGTATTATATCAATAATCTCCTTAATAGCATTAATTATACGTTCAGATTCCCGCAAGCTGTTTGAACCGCAAAACTGGTCTAAAATGATCGAAAGGGAAGTGATTTTCATTAACATAAAATCATAATTATCGGGCATGGAAAGCAATGCCTCGTTAATAATGTTAAATGCTCTTTGGTGCTCGGCGTTCTTAAACGCTTTTGTCCATTCCTCTTTGTATTTTTCCTCAATGGGTTTTATTGTTTCATCCTCAACACAAAGCAAATGGTCGGTTGTAACACCGAAATATATTGCAATAGCAGGAATCAATTCCAAATCGGGATAGCAAGAGCCTGATTCCCATCTGCTTACAGCTTGAACCGAAACGCCAAGATGATTTGCAAGCTTTTCCTGAGTTATATTTGATTTTATTCTTAAATGGCGGATTCTCTCGCCTGTCTTTAAATTCATTATGCTTTCTCCAAAATGGTTATTAGTTCATTATAAATCAAAAGCCTTAAAAGGTCAATGATACTGTTTGTTGTAAACAATTCAACAATTGATTAAATAAAAAGGAACCGAACGCTTAATCCGATTCCTTTGCAATTAATATTTGGTTAATCTGTGCTCCAAGGAACATTATATACATACAGGTGTAAAGCCAAAGCATCAAAACAATAATCGCTGTAAGGCTGCCGTAAATGTTTGCATAATTACTAAAGTTTTCAACAAAAAATGAGAATATTATCGAAAATCCAACCCAACCTGCACTTGAAATTACAGCACCGGGAATTTGATCGGAAAATCTTTGCTTACCGCTGGGCAAAGCCTTATATAATAGCGAAAAGAATAAAAGCAATGCAATAAATACAATGATAAATCTTAATGATGAAATAATATAAACTAATCCTGTCAAATGAGGAAAAAATGAATATAAAAGGTCATTGAATTTATCATTGAATACCATTAAAATCAAAGCGCCGATAAGAATAACAATAAAAGCAACGGTGTAAAACATCGCTATTGCTCTTATAAGGAAATAATTTCTGCTTTCCTTAATTTCATAAACAGAGTTCATTCCTCCGATAATAGCAAA
>JAZSFY010000338.1:0-4819 GCA_045532415.1 Eubacteriales bacterium
TATTCTTTAAATACACAGCTTTTTTTCATAAATTGTTTTAGGTTTGTTTATATATTGAAACGCCAATATACTTGACAATGAGTGCCATAAATTATATAATTATAAGGAATATAATATTCGGAGGTTTTCCAATGAAAAGAATAATAGCAGCGGCTGTAATAGCGGCTATTTTGATTTTATCACTAGTGTCGGTTTCTGCTGAAGGCGATACCGTTGCAGGTCTTGATTTGAGCTATACTGTTAAGGATAATGGTAACATTATTATTGATGCAGCAATTGTTGATATTAATGATCCCGTAGGCTTAACCGGCGTTATATATTACGTAAGATTCAATCAACGTTTACTTGCTTATGTAGGTTGTGAAACACCTGTGCCTGCCGCATGGGAATCATTAACTGCATCTGATATTGCAGAGAATTTATTCTATAAAGATCCATTTTCTAACGACAATACCTATGTATGGCTTGAAACAGTTGTATTTCCCGAATATGCCATTAAGGCAGATAACCAATTGCGCATTCAAATAGAACTGGAGCCTATTATAACTAATATTGATCTTCAAATTGAATTTGTTTGTGATTCTTTATACAATGATTCTCCCACTATGGAGCCTTTACAGGGAACATCTAAAACTCTCACAATCAATAAATCGGATTTGAAGCCTATTATTGACTCCTCCTCCAAAACCGAAGAATCCTCCAAAGCTGTTTCTTCCGAAATTGATATTACATCGGATATTCCTGTTTCCGAGCCTTCTGTTGAACCTAGTGTTGAATCTCCTTCTGTTGAATCTAGCGAAATAGAAATTCCTATGGAATCCTCTGCCGAAATCGAAATTCCCAATATTTCCATTGGCGAGCTTCTTCCTTCCGAGGATGAATCATCTGCTGAAGAGTTATTGCCCTCTGAGGATGAATCCTCCGCCGAAGAAATGATACCTTCCGAAGATGAATCTTCTGCTGAGGAATCTATATCCTCCGAGGAAGCTGTTTCATCCGAAGATGAAGATATTTCCGCGGAAATTTCATCTGAAATCGAAAGCGAATCGTCATCTGTTGAGGATTCGATTGAAGAAAGCGACCCTTCTGATGTAGAGTCTGCTGAATCTGATTCAAATACTCTTGAAAACGCTTCCTCTGAAGATGCTAATAGTATCAAGAGCGATGATGACGACGATGGCGACGATGACGACGATGATGATAGAGTAAAGAGCAAAAAAGATAATAATACTTTAATTTGGGTAATCGTATCGGTTGCTGCTGTTGTAATAATCGGAGCTGCCGTTACCGTTGTAATTCTTCTTAGAAAGAAAAAGGTGAACTAATGAAACGCTTTTGCACCGAAAATTCTTCTATTATAGTTAAATTCATTTTAACTCATGTTGTAATGTCCTTGCTTGGGATTATGGTTGGCTTGGCGGTTATCGTTATTGGCGGAGCCACAAGTACGATTACAATTATAAGTAGTGCTTTTACAATCGGTTTTATGTGCTTTATGCATTATGATGATATGTATTTCTATGCAGTAAAGGAAGGCATCCGTCTGCGTGCAGATGGCGAGAAAATTGATGTGTTCAAGGGCTTGAAAATCACCTTAATTGCATATTCTCCCGTCCTTTTGGTAGGAATTGTAACAATTATAATTGATTTGGCTGCAGGCGGCGTTGAAAACGCTTCTTCTATTGCATTGTTGGTTTATTATATAATGCAGGGTAGCTATTTAACCTTGTACGGTGTGCGTGAGGCTATTGGAGTTACAGGTTATGTAATCGTAACACTTCTTCCTGCAATAATCGTAAGCTCGCTGGGATACGCCTTAGGTGTAAAGGATAAAACTCTTCGCGGTATATTTGGCATGCAGGTCAAGCCTCCTTATGACGGTCCTATTGAACGAAAGCCTAAAAAATAAATATTTGTAATAGTAAAGTTTGATACGCATATAATCTTACAAATGCAATTTGTGAGGTTACTATGCGTTCGAACATTTTTAGAGAAGCAAAAATCAGTTTATGCATCTTGTCATTGGTGTTGGCTGCCGCAACGGTGTTTTATTTCATAGCCTCTATGTTTACAGCCATGGGATATGAAGCCTTTAAAAAAGCGAATGCCGACATAACTTCGGGCGAGGATTTAACAATAATCATCGATCCCGGCCATGGCGGTGAGGACCCCGGTGCAGTTGCAAACAACCTGATTGAAAAGGAGCTTAATCTTGAGGTTGCAGGCTATCTAAATGAGCTTTTAAGAGCATCAGGATATATATCTGTTATGACCAGAACCGAGGATCTGCTTCTTTATAACCAGGGTGAAGAAGGTAAGAAGAAGTATTATGATGTTCGCAATAGGGAAGTCATGGCAGAAAGCTATGATAACCCTGTTTTCATAAGTATTCACATGAATAAGTTTCCGCAAGAATATTGTAAGGGGCTTCAGGTCTTTTATTCAAGCAATAACGAAAATAGCATAAAGCTTGCTGAAGCTATACAAAGCAATATAACACTTCTCCAGCCCGATAATAATCGAAAGATTAAAATTGGAAACGACAGTATATATCTAATGGATAACCTTGATATGCCTGCTGTTTTAGTCGAATGCGGATTTCTCTCAAACTCAACAGAAGCGTCCCTTCTAAAGGATAAAAACTATAAGCTTGCAATGGCAATTTCCTTGTATTGCAGTATTTCAGAATTTGCGGAGTCGTATAAATGAAAAGCGAATTTTTTTGTGAAAATTGCGGATATGTGGCATCAAAATGGTATGGAAGATGTCCGCAATGCGGTGAATGGAATACCTTTTCCGAACGTGAGGAGCAACCTATTTCTTCACCTAAAGTTAAAAAAGCAAAGCCTAACAACGCCATTATAACCGACACTCCAAAAGCCAAAAAGATTAAGGATATTTCCTTTGCCGAAAAGGAAAGAACCACCACGGGAATCGGTGAATTTGACAGAGTTTTAGGTGGCGGCTTGGTTTCAGGCTCGGTTGTCCTTTTGTCGGGCGAGCCCGGAATAGGGAAGTCCACCCTGCTTTTGCAGATATGTCGAAAATTAGGGGATAACGGCAGAGTTTTATATATAACGGGTGAAGAATCCTCTGCACAAATTAAAATCAGATGCAGACGCTTAGGCGTTGATAACGACGACATATATATTCTTAGTGAAAACAATATCGAAAGCGTTATTGCCGAAATTAATACCTTACAACCCGAGGTTGTTATCATCGACTCTATTCAAACAATGTATGACGAAAATTATCCTTCCTCTCAAGGCAGCATTACTCAGGTAAGACAATGCGCCTTGCGCTTGATTTCAAAGGCAAAGGAAGATAACGTTTCTATGCTTTTGGTTGGACACGTTAACAAAGAAGGCTCGATTGCAGGTCCTAAGGTTTTAGAGCACATGGTTGATGCTGTTCTGTATTTTGAAGGTGATAAGCAGCATGCCTACCGTATTATAAGAGCAGAAAAGAACAGATACGGCTCTACAAACGAAATAGGCGTATTTGAAATGAATGAGGATGGCCTTGCAGAAATAGAAAAGCCCTCGGAGATGCTGTTGTCACAGCGTCCCAAGGGTGTTCCAGGTAATTGCCCTGTATGTGTTATGGAGGGCAGCCGTCCTATCATAGCCGAAATTCAATGCTTGGTTACACAAACAGTTTATCCTTCGCCCAGAAGAATGTCCTCGGGAATCGATTATAACAGAACGGCGTTGCTTCTTGCTGTATTAGAAAAACGTCTTGGAATGAAGTTCTCGACACAAGACGTTTATGTTAATGTAGCGGCAGGTATGCGCCTCATTGAGCCTGCCTGCGACGCGGCTTGCGCCATGGCAATGATATCCACATATAAAAATGTGCCTATGCCCGAGGATCTGATTGTATTTGGCGAAATAGGCTTGGCAGGCGAATGTAGGTCTGTGGCTAATACTGTCCAAAGAATAAACGAGGCTATACGCCTTGGCTTCAAGCGAATTGCGGTTCCGTACAGAAGCATTAAAAATCTCCCTAAATACAGCGGAGTTGATATTTTGCCTCTGCGCGGTGTTTATGATTTGCTTAAGCTGTTAGATAGTTAGTTCATATTTTGTTCATATTTTGAGGTTGGCATGGAAAGACATTGTACACCATATTTAGCAAAATCACGTGTAAAAAAGGCTTTAATATCCCAAATACTACCTGAAGATATAAATTCAGAGCTTAAAGATATGGGTATTAAGACCTATAGACTGGGAAGAACCTCTAACATACAAAGCGAGCTTGCTTATCATCCTGATATATTGGTCAATAACTATAAGGTCGGACAATGGATATGCGAATTTGACGCTAAATATCTGCCTAAGGAATTACCGAGAAGTATTTTTCATGAATCAGAAAACAAGCTTTCGGATATGTATCCGTTTGATTGCTTGTTCAATAATTTCAGATTAGGCAAAGCCTTGATATGCGGCAGAAGCGTTGATTATTTAATACAATCCTTTGCCAAATACGATGAATACAGAATTATATATGTAGCACAGAATTACACCAAATGCTCATGTATTCCTATAAACGATAATGCAGTAATTACTTGTGATATATACATAGGAAAAGCACTTCGTGAGAACGGCTATGATGTACTTACAGTAGAAGATTGCGAAGATATAGGCTTAAGAGGCTTTAGCCACGGCTTAATCGGCGGATGTGCAGGAATGCTTTCCGAAAATTTACTTGGCTTTACAGGCGATTTAAACAAGTATAAATACGGTAATGATATAAGGAATTTTTGCGCCAATCATCACGTAGATGCGTTTTCGCTTACTTGCAGACCAATGTACGACTA
>JAZSFY010000038.1:0-1989 GCA_045532415.1 Eubacteriales bacterium
CCGACTTTATCGGTGACAGCTATAACGGATTGGTCAACGCATTTCCCGATGACCTTGAAATGACAAGCCAAACAAAAATCAATCTTGCACCAAGATTGAGAATGGCAACAGTTTATGCAATTTCTCAAAGCTGTAACGGCAGAGTTGCAAACACCTGCAACCTTAGCGAGGATTGGGTTGGATATTCAACTAGATACGGCGATGCTGCAGGAGATTTCAGCCCCTTGTGCTGTCTTACTGTGGGCGAGGTTATTGAAATAGGCAAGATTTTGGATTTGCCTATCGACCTTGTTGTTAAAACTCCCTCTGACGGACTTTGCGGAAAGACAGACGAGGATAATTTGGGCTTCACCTATGCTGTTTTGGACAGATATATCCGCACAGGTGAAATTGACGACCCTACAACCAAGGAATTGATTGACAGAAAGCACAAGGCAAATCTTTTCAAGCTCCGTGTTATGCCGGGATTTATTTACGGCGACGGCACAGCGGATAGGTAAATTTACATACAAAAAATGTCTGCTTTTTAGGCAGACATTTTTATTTTATCATAGATTAAATATCGGCTTTCCAGAGGCCATGGAGATTGCAATAAGCATAAACAGCCTTGGGAGCATCGTTTTCGGTCAATGCAAAATCAACAGAGGGAGCAGAATCGGGCTTTAAATATTTGATTTGAACACCATTTTCTGTTTCGAGAGCAACCCACATAATATAATGCTCGGCAACCATAGGATGGTCAATAGAGCCAACATTAACAGAAACAACATTTCCGTTTACAGCAGGAACGGGAATATGCTTTTCGTGGCTTGCTTCAACTGTTCCGGGGATGATTTCTTCCATTTTCTTGCCGCAGCACATTACGGGAATGCCGCTGTCATTTACCTTATGGATGATATTTCCGCATACGGGACATTGATAGAATTTCATAATTGTATTTCTCCTTTAAAATTATTCATTAGGTTCAAAATCGCTTGCGCCATGCTTGCATACAGGGCAGACGAAATCGTCGGGCAATGTTTCGCCCTCGTAAACATAGCCGCAGATTGTGCATATATAGCCTTTAACAGGCTGAAGCTCCTTTTTAGGCTTGGGCTTGACATTTTTATGATAATAAGAATAGGTCATTGTTTCCTTGGAATTGAAAACCTCTGCCTCGGTAAGAGCGCAAATGAACATTCCGTGAGAGCCAAGATCGATATATTGCTCAACCTCAAGGGACATAAAGGAATTGATATAATCGTTCAACACAGGCAAACCATTTTCAGAGCGTTTAAATTCCATTCCAGAAAACTTATCTGCATCCCTACCGCTTTGGAAGCCGAAGCGCTCGAACAAGGAAAAGGGAGCATTTACCGAGATTGTGTTAACATTCATTTTGCCGGTTTGCTTAATAATATCATGGGTATAATTAGCCTTGTTTATAGTAACCGAAACCTTGGCAGGAGAGCTTGTTTGCTGAATAACTGTATTACATATCATGCCGTTATCCTTGCTGCCGTCATTGGTTGTTATAACATAAAGACCGTAACCGATATTATAAAGAGCTTTTGTATCAATGTTACTCATTTTTGTTAACCTTTCTTATTAGTAATTTTTACTATTTATATTATATCATATTATTTTTAAGAATGCAAGTGTTTTTTGCGATTTTTAATAGGAATTAATTTAAATGTTAACGTATCGTTGAGTTCGATACAACTGATTGAGAATTGACTTTTTACAAAACTGATTTTATAATCAAATTAAGGTGATGAATATGAAAATCAAAGTAGGAGCTATTATAAAAGAGCTTAGAATTAAAAACAGAATCACACAGGAAAGCTTGGCTGTTTATTTGGGCGTTACGCCTCAAGCTGTTTCACGTTGGGAATCTGAAACGGGCTATCCCGATATAGAGCTTTTACCTTCAATTGCATCTTTTTTCTCGGTAACTGTGGATAATTTGTTGGGTATTAACCAAAGCGAAAGAAACGAAAGGCTAGAGGA
>JAZSFY010000260.1:0-7830 GCA_045532415.1 Eubacteriales bacterium
GCAACTATGGCAAAGCCCTCTTTTGCATAGATAACGTTATTTTTTGTTTTGCAAAAATGAGATATGGCAAAGCCCAATGCTATACTTCCCAATGCGGTGCCCAAAAAGGCAAGCATTGTTCGGTATTCACTATAAATGAGAGAAACCAATGTAGGCAGAAGCATAAGACTGCCTACTGTTTGGGCTATTCTTCCAAAGGTAAAAAATACAAATTTTCGGTTCATATTCTGCCACCTGTCATTCTGCAAGAATATCCGAAAGGTCAAACATTTGCTGACCCGAAACTATAACCACAACTCTGTCATTGGGCATAATCATATCGCTACCAGTGGGGATAATAGCCCGTCTTCCGCGGATAATGCCTGCAAGAAGAATATTAGGCTTCAAGGAAAGCTCCTTCAAAGGAATCTTCATTCCCTTAAAATCGGGGCTTACGTTAAATTCCAAAGCCTCTACATTACTATCCATAAGTCGATATAATGTTTCGATATTATTACCAACTGTGTTCTGCAATGCTCTTGCATAACGGGCAAGAACGTCCGAAACGATTTTCTTGGGAGAAATAATACAATCCAAGCCCAAATTTTCTGCCATTGAAGCAAGCTCATTTCGGTTAACCTTGGAAATTACCTTGGGAACGCCTTGGCTCTGAGCAAAAATCGAAATAAGAATATTAAGCTCATCCAAGCCTGTTAACGCAACAAATGCATCAACCGAGCCGATGCCCTCCTCCAAAAGCAATTCCTGCTCGGCACCGTCACCGCAGATTACAACAGCCTCGGGAAGCTCCTCGGCAAATTTGCGGCAGCGAGCCTCATCTTTATCGATGATTTTAACGGTATTTCCGCCTGCAATAAGCCTTTTTGCAAGGTAATAGGAGATTCTGCTTGCGCCAAGAATCATAACATTACGGGCGGATTTTTGAATTATACCAACCATCTTCAAAAGCTTTTGAATTTCATTTGAAGCGGCAGTCAAGCCAACCTTATCTCCGCTTTTCAATACAAAATTACCGTCGGGTACATGTACTTCATTATCGCGCTGAACGGCGCAAACAAGAAAATTGGCTTTGTATTTACGTCTTACGTCAATAAGGTTCATTCCGTCAAGAGGAGAATCCTGCTTTAATCGGATATTAACCATTTCAAGGTTGCCGCCCGAAAAGCTTTCGATATTAACGGCAACAGGCAATTTGAGAATATTATAAAGCTCTCGCGCCGCCATCCATTCAGGGTTTATAGAAACGGTCAAGCCCAATTCCTGACGGAGAAACGTAAGGCTTTTGTCATTATATTCGGGATTACGTATTCTTGCAATAGTATGCTTTGCGCCCATTCTTTCTGCCAAAAAGCAGGAAAGCATATTAAACTCGTCCGAGCCTGTTACCGCAACAAAAAGCTCTGCCTTATCGGCACCTGCTTCCTCAAGGGTTTCACAGTCGGTTCCGTTACCGCAAACACACATAACATCATATATATTTCCGATTTCTTCGATTATGGCAGGGGAATTATCAATAGCCACAACATCATTTCCCTCTCCAACAAGGCTGGAAATAATAGATGAGCCGATTTTACCGCAGCCGACAATTACAATTTTCATAATTACCTCCAAAAAGAGATTTTTACAAAACTTAAGTAATGATTATATCACAAATCCCATTGATTTTCAATAGGAAATACAAAAGCGAAGCCTATAAACCAAGGCTCCGCTTTAAATTTTTAATGAAAATTTACTGTTTGCATAAGCTTTTCCGCTTCTTTTACATGAAACAAGGTTCCGCCCTTTTCCTTAACAAAATCCAATTTGTCCTTTGCCTTGGAAAAATCCGAAAGACCTATATACGCCTTTGCCTGAATAAGAGAAAGGCTTACCCTTTGTCGGGTGCATTGACATTGCACAGCTTCGGAAAGCTCTAATACCTTTTCAAAGTTGCCCTCGTACAATTCGTTTTCCACGGCGGCAAAATCCTTTAAAGATTTAACAAAATCCAGATATCGCTTTCCCTTAACGCCTTCAAAATTGTTTAATGCCTTATTAAACCAAATATCCGACATCTGTTTATCTCCCAAAAGGGCATAGGCATAAGAAAGGTTATTATAATATATGCCTTTATAAATCGGGGTGGTATTAACCAAATCAATGTTTATTGATTCCAGATTATCCTTTGCTTTTTCAAATTCGCCCATATATATTAAGGCGACAGCCTTGTTCATAACAATTGTAAAATTATTAACATTGTTATTTCTGTATTTCAACTGTTCTTCACATTCATAAAGCAATGGTGCAGGATGACATTCCTCATCCAAAAGCTTAATCGCAGGCATCATCAAAACATTGGATGCGCCGCCAACCATAATCATACAAAACATGATACAAAGTATGTTTGCAACCACTATTGTAGTAACGGAACAACCAAGTGTATAAAAAATAACCGTAAATCCGATACAATATACCAGCGATGAAAGAAGGGTTGCCCAGCCTCTATGCTTTAATGAAAAACGGGCAAATTTTTCACTTAAATTCTTCAATTAACTTCTTCCTCCGTTTTTACACCTTTGAAACGGATAACAAAATAAATTATAAGCATAAGCAAGGCCAATCCCGAAAAGGCAATAACGTTATCCATGGCTATTCCGAAAAATTCCACCTTGTTTGCATACAAAAGATAAAGACCTCCTGCGAACACAGCAAAGCAGGCAGGAGGAATCAACCCCAGCCACTTATTATCAGTTCGGGAAAGTCTAATTTCCAAAACAATGAATGCCGCAAAAAACAGCACTCGAATCAACCACCATATCATATTTACCCACCTCAATTCATCTTAACACTAAAAAATTCGAATGTCAATAAATGTTAACAAATATTATCTTGACATATCTTAAAATCTTGCTATAATATTCTTAATAAAATATTAATATGCTTCGGGGCAGGGTGAAAATCCCTACTGGCGGTATAGTCCGCGAGCGCGCAGGCGCACGATTCGGTGAGATTCCGAAACCAACGGTACAGTCCGGATGGAAGAAGCTGTTTATGCATTTTGTTATGCATATTTTTTGTCATTTACCCGAAGACTTTTTGTCTTTCGGGATTTTTTGTTTTAAGAAAGGTTTTTGTTATGAAAAAAGAAAAGCTGATTTACATCACTAAGGTTAGTATTCTGGGTGCAATTGCCACTTTGCTTATGCTTTTGGAATTTCCTCTGCCCTTTGCCCCCTCGTTTTACGAATTGAATTTCAGCGAAATTGCGGTTTTGATTGCAGGCTTTGCCATGGGTCCCTTGGCAGGCGTTTTAACCGAATTTATAAAGATTCTCCTTAACCTTATTTTAAACGGCACCGACACAGCTTTTGTTGGTGAAATTTCCAATTTAATAATGGGCATATCCTTTGTTCTTCCTGCGGCGTTTATTTACAAATACAAAAAGTCCTTTACAACCGCTGTTCTCGGTATGCTTGCAGGCACGCTTTCTCTTGCTGTTTTCGGAGCATTGGTTAATTATTTCATTATGATACCTGCTTATGTTAAATTCATGGGCTTTGAAATGGAAATGATAATCGGCTTGGGAACAAAGATAAACAACAAAATAACCGATTTGAACAGCCTTATTTTGTTTGCAACCGTTCCCTTTAATTTGGTCAAAGGCGTTTCCTGCTCCATTGTAACCGCTTTGATATACAAAAGAGTTTCACCTATTTTGCACAGAAGTTAAAAAAACTATTGAAAAAGAAATAGTTTGGTGTTATTCTAAGAAAAAAGAAACCCGAAAGGAAAATATTATGCTAAAGCCTATTACCGGTACTTGGTTTGAATTTCACCACCACAATATTCCCGAAGGAAAATATTGGAACCCTATCTGCCGTTGGTTCAGCGATGAACAATGGGAGGCAAAGGTTGACGAAATTGCCGAATTGGGAATGAAATATATCGTCCTCATGGCTAGCTCTATGGTTTATGAGGATTGGAGCGAAAGCTATTTTAACACCGAAATCTATCCTTTTGGCAATCTCGGCGCAAAGGATCCTATAGGCGCATTAATGCGCGCCGCAGAAAGAAACAACATCAAGGTTTTCGTTTCCTGCGGATTCTATGGCGTTTGGACCGAAACTGTCAATAACATGACCTCTTACGAGGTTCAAGCCCGTGCATTCAAGGCCATGGAGCAGCTTTATGCTCAGTACGGTCATTATAAGTCCTTCTATGGCTGGTATCTCCCTGACGAAACAGGTATTTATCCCTATTATGAGGATGCATTCATTAAATATGTTAATGAATATACCGCATTCGGCAAGAGCATTAATCCCAATTTGAAGGTTCTTATTGCCCCTTACGGCACAAACAGCCTTATTGCCGACGATAAATATATCGGACAATTGGAGGCTTTGGATTGCGATATTATCGCTTATCAGGATGAAATCGGCGTTCGCAAGGCGCTCCCCGAGCAGACTCCCGCTTTCTATGAAAATCTCCGCAAAGCTCATGACAAAGCCGGCAGAAGCGCACTTTGGGCTGATATGGAGGTATTTGAATTTGAAGGCGATGTTTACAAGAGCGCGCTTTATCCTGCAGCCATGGAAAGAATCGACCGTCAGATAAAGAGCATTTCTCCCTATGTTGACGAAATCCTTATTTATCAGTATCAGGGTATGTTCAACAAGCCCGGCACAATCGCATTCTGCGGTCACCCTGGCTCCATTCAGCTTTATAACGATTATAAGGCTTGGTTGGATAAGCTTAACAAATGATAAGAGTAATGTTTGAAATTTCTCCGCAGGAAGCTTCTTTTCCTGCGGAGAATTGGATTTATGAGAAAACAGGGCTGAAAAAGGGAGATTTTGATTTTGAAATCCACAAAAAATCTCTTGATGCCCGAAAGAACAAGGTTAAATTTGTTTATACCGTGGATTTGTTTCTTAAAAAAGGAAATGAATCGAAAATCGCCTTGCGATTAAAGGGCAAGGTTTTGCCTGCCGAGGAGGATTATGTCTTCCCTACGCCTAAGGAAAAGCCTTCTAAACGTCCTGTTGTAGCAGGCTTTGGTCCCGGTGGAATTTTTGCGGCGCTTATGCTTGCAAGAAGCGGATTTTGCCCAATTGTTCTTGAACGGGGCAAAAGCGGCGAGGAACGCAAAAAGGATGTTGACGCCTTCTTTTCGGGCGGAGAATTGAACCTTGATTCCAACATTCAATTTGGCGAGGGCGGTGCAGGCGCATTCTCCGACGGAAAGCTTAACACCCTTGTTAAGGATAAAAGCTTCCGCGGTCAATTTATTTTAAATGAGCTTGTGAATGCAGGTGCTCCTGCCGAAACATTATATATTGCAAAGCCTCATATAGGGACCGACCTTTTAAGAGAGGTTGTTAAAAATCTCCGCGAGGAAATTATATCTCTGGGCGGAGAAATTCGGTTTAGCACAAGGCTTGAGGACATTAGAACTGATGAAAACGGCAGGCTTATTTCTGTTATTGCCAATGGAGAGGAAATTGAAACCGATTCTCTTTTCCTTGCAACAGGTCAATCGGCAAAGGATATCGCCTTGATGCTTTATAATCACGGCGCAGAAATCGAGAAAAAGCCCTTTTCTGTCGGATTCAGAATCGAGCATCCTCAAAAGGATATTGATATTGCCCAATACGGCGAAAACGGTGATTTAAGATTTTTGCCTCCTGCGGAATACAAGCTTTTCACTCATTGTAAAACAGGCAGAACTGTTTACAGCTTTTGTATGTGTCCCGGCGGTCATGTTGTTAACGCATCCTGCGAGGACGGTTCTCTCGTTACCAACGGCATGAGCTATCACGCCCGTGACGGCAAAAACGCAAACAGCGCAATACTTTGCGAGGTTTTGCCCGAGGACCTTGGCGAAGGTATTTTTTCGGGCTTTGATTACCGAGAGAATTTAGAAAAGGAAGCATTCAAGCTGGGCGGTAACGATTACACGGCGCCTGCCTCCTCTTTGGGCGATTATCTTGGAACCCAAGAAAATGCAACTCTTTCGGTAGAGCCTACCTATCCCAAAGGAATAAAGCTTTGTGATATTTCAAGGCTTTTCTCCAAGGAGATTAACGATTCGTTCAGAGAAGCATTTAAGGATTTCGGCAGAAAGATAAAGGGCTTTGACCAAAGCGGTGCTTTGATAACTGCGGTCGAAAGCCGAACAAGCTCGCCTATACGCATCAAGCGTTATGACGACAGGCAAAGCAACATAAAGGGTATTTATCCTATCGGAGAAGGTGCAGGATATGCAGGCGGAATTATTTCTGCTGCAATCGACGGTCTAAAGTCCGCCGAGGAATATGTGTTGCTTTTGAATGCTTTGTGATAAGGTTTTTATGTCAACACCTTTTTTGTAAAAAAGGTGTTCCAAAAAACTTCAAATGCAAAAAAGCTTTCGCTTTTTTGGACATATTTAATTTTTGCAAGAGGTATTCGATGACCCCTATTTTTCAATCGAAAAACATATATTTCATAAAGGTTACCGAATTGCTTATTAATGATTATCTCGAAATGGTTAACGACATAGAAAATGTAGCAAAATATATTGGTAGTCGCCGAGAACCATTATCGGCAAAAGAAGAATTAGATTTCATTAACAGCAGATTGAAAAACAATTCTCCTATGTTTTCAATGCTTGAAAAGCAAAGTGGAAAATTCATCGGCAACATAGAAATCATGGATATTAATAACGGTTGCGGAGAATTGGGGATTGCTATCACCTCAAAAATGCAGGGTAAAGGTTATGGAAGCGAAGCACTAAAACGTATAACTGAATACGCTTTTGAAAGTCTTGGACTAACAAAAATATATTTGAAGGTTTATCCATGGAACAAAAAAGCCATTCATGTATACAAAAAATGCGGATTTCGCCAATATAATTCCGACGAAAATAATATTTATATGGAAATCACCTCATAACAAAAATACTGTAAATCCCATGGATTTACAGTATTTTTTCTATTATTAATCCTCTGCAATAAAGAAGGGTTCGTTGAAGGCACCTTGATATTTTGTAAATACATAGGTATCTCCGATCTCGTATTTATCATATTCCGAGAACGGCACATCCAAATCAAAGGTTTCGCCGTCAACAGTTAACTGAAATTCATAGCTGTCGGCAGATTTACGGTTACGACGATGTTCCTTGTCCTCGATAACGGCAATACGTCGCTCGGGTTCGTTTGTATCCAAAATATAATTCAAATGAGATATATAAATATTTACAACAAAAAATACTATCAATGACACTAAAAACATAAAAAGCCAATGGGTAGAATTAACTCGGTCTCTATGAGAAATCCCATATAAAATTCCCGTGATTATTCCAATAACAAGGGAAATTCCCAAAAAGGGCATAAATGCTCCGCTTGTATAGGTATAATGGGAAAAGGCAGGAAATGCAACTACCAAAAACAACAAAACCCAGCCAAGAAACAATGTATGGGAAATCTTATCGTATTTTTCCTTTTCGTCCGAAAAGCGAATAAACACCTTGATTATAACTATAACTGCCGACAAAATCATAGCCAACCATAAAAATGTGCGAAGCTTCAGCAAATAACTTAACGCAAGAAGAACCGCAAACCAAATACCTGCCAGCAGAGAGCTAACTTTTGATTCTTTCTTTTTACTGTCTTTCATTTTTCATCTCCGTGTGTAGGGGAATTTTGGCTTTTCCTTGGTTTCGGCAAGCTTTATAATTTCTGCCATTTGCTTTTCGGTTTCATCGGTAAAAAGCAAGGTCAAAAGCCCCACACCCGATTTTTTCAACTCCTGCTTTTTATCCAAGCGGTAGGCAGGAAGTGAATTATAAATAATATTGGTGTGGCTGTGTCC